>CAZJOB010000103.1:0-10392 GCA_964547435.1 uncultured Desulfatiglans sp.
ATGTGACTGGTCATAAAATAGAGACCCTTCGCTTCGCTCAGGGTGACAGGCATCGTGCACGGCTGTAGATACTTGCTTGGCAAATTTATCAATTATAATAAGTTATTAATCCTTTGAGAAATTCGGAAATAGACTAAATAAATTGTTCTGTTGGGGGCCTTTTTTGTTTCCAGGTGCAACCGAGTTCATGCCTGTCAAAAAGGGGGGACGGCCGCCTTCGCCAGGGTTACGTCGCGCCAGGCAAAGGCTCGCCCCTACGATTTATTGATAACTATCTGATTTAATTAAGGACAATATGCAGTTTTCAGTTTATTTTTGAACAGAATGCCTTTAACCTTTAAATATCAACACCCGCCCAGTGTCCGCGGAATACAGCCTCTGTTACATTGCCTGCCTTTACACAGTCACCGATCTCAATAACCACAGGCGCGCAATCACGAAGCCTTTCTACGCAATCCCTAAGCGGTTTCTGTCCTGCAGCGCATATGATCGTATCAGCCTTAAAGAGTGTTTCGTTGCCGGATTTGTCAGCGCAAACAAGCCCTTTTTCCGTGACACGCACACCGCGAGTGTTCGTCATACAGGTCACTTTTAGCCTGTCAAGTTGAGCAAGAAGCAGGGGCCTGTAACGTGGATTAGCGTCAGGGCATACTTCGTCAAGCATTTCGATCACGGTCGCTACTTTACCTTCCTGCGCCATGTAAACCGCTGTCTCGCACCCCACAAGACCTCCGCCTAAAATAACAACCTTTCTGCCGACCCTGTCCGGCAGATCATTTCCAATTATTACATTTGGATTGTCAATGCCGGGAATTGAAGGGATAATCGGCTCAGCGCCAACTGCGATAATAAGGACATCCGGATTGATCTCTTCTGCCAGAGCAGTAGTAACTTCCGTGTTCAATCGAACATCAACCCCTGCCTTTTTCATAAGGCGGGCCTTTGTTGCAATGAACCGATAGAGGTCTTGCTTGAATGGGATGCCCTTCACAGCCCTGAGCGCGCCGCCCAGATCTCCGCTCTTCTCGCAGAGTATCACACTATGGCCTCTTTCCGCGGCTGTAATTGCCGCCTGCATCCCTCCCGGTCCTCCGCCCGCGACAAGCACCCTTTTCGGTTTTTTTGCGGGACCGATAAATTGAGTTTCATATTCACTGCCTATAACAGGATTCAGGGCGCAGATACGAAGACCTGTTGTCATCCTTTCGGCCATGCACACATAACACCTGCAGCAGCGGACTATTTCTTCATCTTCGCCCATAAAGGCCTTTTTAGGCAGCCAGGGATCAGCCAGCAGGGCCCTTGCCATTACAACAGCATCAGCCTTTCCGGAGGTGATAATATCTTCCATCATTGCCGGCTCATTCAAAGCGCCTATAGTGGAAACAGGTGTGCTGATGTGCTTTTTGATCTCTTCAGCATAATGCACATTTACCCCCCGCTCCATGAACGCAGAAGGATGGGTCCTGTCAAAGCTTCCCTCATGGGCGCCTGTGGAGACCTGAAGCAGATCAATCTTATTCTCCATAAGTTTCGCGAATTCTATGGTTTCATCAAAGAAGTAGCCGTTTTCAAGATATTCCTCCGCGCTGATTCTCAGTTCAAGGGGAAATCCCGGCCCCACAACCGAACGGACCTTATCGATTATCTCAAGGGTAAGGCGGGACCTGTTCTTCAGGCTTCCTCCATATTCGTCTGTCCTTTTATTGGTTGCAGAAGACAGAAACTGCTGCAGAAGCCAGCCATGGCCGGCGTGTATAAGAAGCATTTCAAATCCGGCAGCCTTGCACAGGGACGCGGCCCTTCCATATGCCTCGACGACCTCCTCTATAACCTTCTTGGACATCTCACGGGCTGTCTGAATACCGCTTTTGAATTCATCACTCGGGCCGTAACTTATTGGATTATCAGGGTTTACCAGGGAGTATTTCCCTCCATGGGATAATTCCATGCTCGCAATAGCGCCATGACGCCTTATAGCACGCGCGGCCATTGCCAGGCTGTCCCTGGCATTGGGAGCGTCAATCAGGACCTGTACAGGGTAGTATTTGCCGGTGTTCTGAACAATGAGCTCGCTTACTGTCACAACCGCGGCCCCGCCCTTTGCGCGCAGTTCATAGAAGGCTATAGCCTCCGGAGTAAGACACCCGTCGGATGTCAGTATGGGAAATGTCATCGGCGCTGAGATTATCCGGTTTTTAAGGGTGACAATCCCAACTTTAAGAGGGGAAAACAGGTTAGGGAATTTTCTTTTCATCGGTATTCTAGTTATTCATACTCATTCGGAACAGCGCATATTATGACAAAGGGATCAATATCCGACAAATTCATGATCTGGTGTTTTTCATGGGGAAGGATCAGCGCGAAATCCCCGGTCTCTATCTGATGCCTTATACCCTGTTCATCCACAAGGGCGCCCTGACCGTTAATCACATAATTGAGATGCTCGGACGTATGAGTGTGATAAGGGGTGTGTCCACCCGGTTCGATTGTAAACACCCGGAAACAGAAGTTCGGAGTGCCGTCATTTCTTGAAATGGGGACCTGCTTGATAACCTTCTCCGCACCCTCCATTGTCATCTTTACTTTTTTTACATTCTCAAGTTTTATTGTTTTCATGGCAATTTCCCTGTCTATAATTAATAAAATCTAAATGCTCCATATAGAGGTAAACCCCGGTTCAATAATTCAAATCAAAGATACATTTCATTGCTGATGGTGTCAATAGACCCTGATCCACCATTCTGGATCTTCTCCAAATTATTTTATAGCGGGAACTGATTAAACTCTTCACAAAATCTATCGAGAGTGCTATAAAGAATCTCTCGCGACACACGGTCTAATTCAAATATTGTTCACAGGTAAAAAAGGAGGAATATCCAATGGCTCAAATGACTGAAAAAATGATCGAATTGCTTGAGAAGGCCCCTTTTGCCATCCTTTCCACCGCCAGCCCTGATGGTATACCCAACGCCGTGCCTATCGGAGCGAAAAAGATAATTGACAAAGAAACGATCCTTCTTTCCGACCAGTTCTTTAATAAGACACTGGCAAACATGAAGGCCAATCCCAGAGCTTCGCTCACTTTCTGGGAGGCGCATGAAGGCTATCAGTTAAAGGGGAGTGTAACCATAGAGATAACCGGCAGCAGGTATGAAGAAACCGCCGAATGGATTGCGAATATGGGCAAGAAAATGGGATTTCCTCTAAAATCTAAAGGGGCTGTAATCCTCAGTGTTGAAGAGATCTACTCGATAGGGGCCGGACCCGGTGCCGGCAAACGACTTACATAAAATATTGAGGGAAAGATTTGGAAACCGGGGAAATATATGCCTTAATTTTAACAGGACAGTGTTTTAAAAGACCATAACCTGTTTTGAAAGGGGACATGACATGGCAAACAATATAGTTTTTATTCATGGAGGTCCGCGTAAGAATGGCAACACAAGGGCGATTGCGTCCATAGCCATTGAGTCCGCCGGTATAAACGGCGCGAAAGTGAGTGAGATAGATGCCACTGCTCTGAAATTCAAAGAGCCAGGTTGTATCGCCTGTTTTAAATGTCAGGAGTCTGATGAATTCAGGTGCGCCCTGAATGATGAGGTTGCAGAAAAAGTAGCGACACTGCCTGAATATGACGTAATCGTTCTTGCCGCCCCCCTTTACTTCTGGAGCTTTCCCGCGCAGTTGAAGATCTTTATTGACCGCATGTTTTCATTGTCAAAATATCATGGTGAAAATGCCGGCTCGCGGTTATCCGGCAAACTGTTGGGGCTTCTTGCCACTGCGGGAGGGCCATACGAAAACAACCTCGCGCTTCTGGAGGCACAGTGGAAAAAACCGGCTGAAATGCTGGATTGTTCATTTATGTCTTGTCTTATTCCTGATGTCATGCCTGAAAGTTCTCTAACAGGCGACCCGTCAGCAGTGGAAAAGGCAAAGGAATTTGGCAGATTAATAGCCTCTGCCTGAAAGGGGTAAAGAGTTATATAGTCTCTCTCAAGGGTTATAACACATAGATTTTCTCTTTTATTAATATACCTTTTTAACTTGGAGGATGAAAATGAGAACGCTTTTATTTTTTAAAAGATTAAAGGAAAACCCCGAAGCGGTCAGGGCGTTTCTTGCCTGTGTTTTTATGATTGCCTTGCTAACAGCGACATACTCTTGCGAACATACAAATCGGACAACACCAAATGCGAGTGACCCTGCTCAGGTATCCGATAAAGGCCCAGCCGGCGATGATCAGGAAGTAGTATGTCGCACCAGACAGGTAACAGGATCGCGCTTCAAGGAGAGAGTTTGCCTGACAAAGGCCGAATGGGCCGCACTGGACGAAAGAGATAAGGGAAAAACAGACCAGTTTGGCCGCGATGTCAGTAGGGGCTCCAGAGAGGGTTCGGCGGGTTCCACAGATGCAATGGGAGGAATGACAGTGGGTGTGCCACGCTAAGATTTAGTTTATAAATCAGGGGACCTTGTATTCCAGATTATGGCATCCGGCGCAGATATTTTCTGAGCCTTTATGCTGGTGGTGGCACCTGTTACAATCGGGGACACTCCCCTCATGGGGAGAAAAATGGGGATTGACAGCAAGGTCATTGGTCGACTCAATCAACAGCGCCATATTATCATGACACCTTTTACACACACCCGAATCAGCGGCCATGGCGGAAGAGGGGTCTTCATGGCATTCTTTGCATGATACACCCTTCAGTTGATGTATATGGCCAAGAGGGATCTTTGTTCTCAGCCCGGCTGTTCCCGCGTGACATGCTCCACATGCATTACCGTTCATGGCAGCGGTATCCACATGGCCCTGGGGTAAAGCCTCCCCACTTTCATGGCATGCGTCGCAGTCTCCGGGTCCCGGAGCAGCGGGTGTCTTTAGGGCAGCGGTTTCGGTTGTTTCCGAAACAGCACAGGAGGTCAAAAAAAGCAGAATAAGCCCGCTTGAAAGCAGGTTGAAAAATTTATACAATTCTTTGTCCTTTTATATTTTTGAAGCTTACATAAACGATTTTTGGTATAAAGATATACAGTGCATAGCATTAGGTGTCAATTCTAAAATAACTCGGGTGAGCATTTCACATGACATTCAGTCTTTTTGGCCGTTGCTTTAAATGCCGGTCTTTGATAATCACAACCTTAAACAACCTATTAAAAGGGAGGAGCCAATGACAGATAACAAGCAAATGAACCGACGTGATTTTATTCAGAGTGTATCCACCGGAGCCGCGGGAATAGCCTTTGCCGGGGCCCTGTCCACATTATTAGCAACTGCTCAGGCGCATGCTCAGAAGCCGGACTATTACGAAAAGATGGACATGAGCAAACTGGGGAATGTAGTAAGAGAACCAAATGTCGTGGAATTTAAACCCTGGCAATCAATACACGATACGATTACCTCTCCGATGATTACGGCATGGGGCTCAGGGGATATCCCGAAATCAAGACTCGCGATTGGCTTTGCCTATATCACCGCGCCTGACACCCTGGGCGGAGATACCCATTCACATGACGATCATGACCAATGGATATTCCTTATCGGGGGTGATGGAAGAAATTTCCTCGAATTTGACGCGGAAGCTGAGATGCTGCTTGGGGACAAGGTCAGGAAAATCAACTATTCCAGTTATTTCTTTATTCCCAAGGGCACCCCTCACTGCCCCCTGGTAATTAAACGCGTCGGCAAACCTATCGTGTTTATCGATGCCAGGATAAACGACTAGGTATTTTTGAAAAGGAGTAATTACACTGGAAGAAAAACGTTATGAAACCGGCCATGCTGAAGAGGGCCTTTCTGAAAAGGCCCTCGAATGGCAATCCATCTTTGATTCTGTTAATGATGCTATATTTATTTTAGACACTGACCAGTGTGTGGTGGGAGCTAACAGGAAAGCGGAGGAGTATTTCCATCGCCCGCTTACGGAAATTATCGGCAAACACTGTCGGGAAATCACGCATTGCACCAGAGAATCGATAAAGGAATGCCCGGGGCTGCGCGCCGGAAGGAACCTTGTAAGGGAAGATATGGAGTTAAAGATCGGCAACTCATGGTTTCGAGTGACAGTGGATCCGATCCTGAATTCCGAAGGCATTTTTACTGGTTCAGCCCATATGGTCAGGGATATTACCGAATACAGGCGTGCTGAAAAAATATTGCGTGATAATGAATACAGCTATCATACATTATTTAATAGAATGCTGAACGCCTATGTCCTTCATGAGATTATCTGCGATGAAAGCGGTAAACCTGTTGATTACCGCTTTCTGGATTTAAATCCCGCCTTTGAAAGGATAACAGGGAGAGATCGCGGCATATTGGGAAAGACTATTTTAGAGATCGCGCCTGATGTTGATCCCCACCTGATAGAAACTTACGGCAAGGTAGCCCTGACAGGAGAACCTGTGGCTTTTGAATATCTCAGTGAAAAAACAGGCCGGTATTTTTTGATTTCCGTTTATCAGCCTGAAGAAAGACAGTTTGCCTGTATCTTTCAGGATATCACAGACCTGAAGCAGGCGGAAAAGGCGCTGCGTGAAAGTGAACAGAAATTCAGGATTCTCGCCGATAATCCGATTGTCGGTCTTTTTATTACTCAGGGAAGAAAATACATATATGTAAATGACCGTTTTGCTGAAATGCACGGGTATCGTAAGGAAGAAATTATCGGTCAGCCTTACAACGCGCTTATACCCCCGGATGAAAGAAAAACTTTTAGATCAAGTCTGAATGAACGGCTGTCCATTGGAGAAAATTTTAAGCAGCGGTTTGAAATGCTTCGGATCAGGAAGAATGGGGATACATTCTGGGGGGGCGCTATTGTTACGGGCGGAGAATATAATGGCAAGCCGGCGGTAATGGGATCTGTTATTGATATTTCGGAATCCAGGGAGGCCGAAGAGGAACTCAAAAAGGCCCATGATGAACTTGAGCAGCACGTACAGACGCGGACCGAAGAGCTTCGAAAGGCCAATGAAGCGTTAAAACAATCAACCTTCAGGAAGTCAACATGGCTCTAAAAGTCCTGCTTGAAAAGATGGAAAAGGACAAAGACGTTTTCGGTGAAAACGTGCTGATTAATGTAAAAGAATTTTTAATCCCTTATGTTAACAGGATAAAAAACGGCCCTTTGACCGAGAATCAGACCAATTATCTTGATCTTCTGGAGTCAGGATTAAGGGATATTATTTCGCCATTCGCGCATAAGCTTTCATCCAGATATATGCACATTACCCCAAAGGAACTGGAGGTCGCCAATTTTGTAAAGAAAGGGAAGACATCTAAAGAGATTGCTGAAATACTTCACAATACAGAAAGGACAGTTGTAGCCCACAGGACAAATCTCAGAAAAAAACTCGGACTGGGGAAAAAATCCAATCTAAGAACATACCTGTTATCACTGCAGTAAAATCTTTCAAATTAATACAATTTTTTATTGTACTAATCTTGTATTTTTTCTGTTGTTTACATCTTATTTATTTTTTAATAATTTTGTAAGCATTGATGCGATCAGAATTTATCTGTAATAGCACTATGCATCACGCACCCGGACCGCAAACCGGCATCTCCTGGATAATCTATGAATTGGCAAATTATTTCCCCCTGCCCGGTTCACAGAACGGTTTACGGTCTGAGTGCTTTTTTTTACCAATCAAACAGACACGAAACCGGCTGCACCTGGAAACCAAAGAGGCCCCGGCGCTCTACGGATTCTAATGATTTTACCGCACACCTTATAGCGTAAAGCTTATACCGTAATTATCCCCGCCTTCACCTTTATTTTAATGATATTTTAATCCCAGTGCGTCTATCAGTGTTACAATATCGGAAAGGCCTTTTATTTTTCCGGTATCCCTACCCTGCGAAGCGATTCTATCTTGTAATTGAGGAGTTCCTTGTCCTTTTGAACTCTCATATAAGCGGCATAACTTTTAAGTGTGAAATTCGGCGCGATCCTGAGCACTTCCGAGGCGTGATAGCGGGCCTTATCCATCTGGTTGTCGGATGAATATACGCCGGCCAGCATGCAGTGCGCCTTGAGGCTGTCAGGGTTTATTTTCAATGATTTTTCCCCATACTCTTTTGCCTTATCCGGGTCATAGAACTTATTGCGAAACGGACTGGAGTAAACCGCACCCAGGTAAACGTAATAATCGGCAGGAGGGTAGGGATCAAGGCGGATCGCGCGAAGCAGGTGTTGTATCGCCCCTTCATACTCCCCTGAAAGGTGCAGAAAATAACCAAGATAATAATGGGCTATAGCGTTATTTGGCACCAGATCAACCCATTCCCTAAGGTGTGTTATGGCTGAATCATATTTATTGTTCAGGAGATCAATATAGGCAAAAAGCAGTTTGGAATGCCCATAATTCTTGTCCATTTGAAAGGTTTTATTGGCATATTCTTCAACCAGCCTTAAAGATTCTTCAGGCGATTCACTCCTTTCATATAATATCTTCTGGACATGGTAGAATCCAAGCCCATAATAACCCTCAGGTTCATCCGGCGCTATTTTTATCAGCTTATCGGCTGTCTGCTTCGTCATTTCAAGGTTTTCTTCCCGCAGGTACTTTACCAGCGATAAAACGGCTTCATAATATTCCGTGCCTTTTCCCAGATAACGCCGGACAATATCTCCATCAATGAGTTTGATTCTTAACTCAATGGATATCTGGGTTGTTATTTCGGATTGCAGGGTAAGGATGTCCTTAATTTCACGGTCATAACGTTCTGTCCATATATGATGTCCCTTGACAGCGTCTATTAGCTGGACCGTGACCCTTATCCGGTTGCCGTATTTTCTGACACTGCCTTCCAGTATATAGCGGACGCCAAGTTCTTCACTTACCTGCTGGGCATTTACAGGTTTGTTCTTGTAGACGAAAGATGAATTGCGCGAGGTGACAAACAGTTCAGGGTTTTTTGAAAGGCCTGTAATTATCTCCTCTGTCAGCCCGTCACAAAAATATTCCTGTTCCGGATCACTCGTCAGGTTATCAAAAGGCATGACAGCGATGGAAGGCCTGTCAGGCAAAGGATAGGCTGTCCTTTTGAAAGTAGTTTTTTCTAAAATATCCCCGTTTTTCAACGATTCTTTTGAAGATTTTCCCAACAATACCTTATATATTCGAATAGGCTCATCCATATTTTTGACATAGTGTTCACCCAGGTAGTCATATTGAATATCAATCTTTCTTTTTACCTGGTCATACGCAGATCGTGATATGCAGATTCCGCCAGGATCCGCGAGCGATTCTATTCGGGCCGCAACGTTGACGCCGTCCCCGTAAATACTGTTGCCCTTAACTATTACATCCCCAAGATTAATGCCAATCCGGAATTCCATGCGGGTGTCTTCAGGAAGGCCCGAATTTTTTATTTTCATCTCCTCTTGTATTCTTACCGCGCACTCAACTGCGTTAACCACGCTGCTGAATTCAGCCAGTATGTTGTCCCCTGGAGAATCAACAACGCGACCATTGTATTCTTCAACCAGCTTTCCTATCAAATTTTTATTATCCTCGATGCTTTGTATGGTGGAAGCCTCATTTTCTTCCATAAGACGGCTGTATCCGACAACATCGGCGCTAAGAATGCCGCTTAGTTTTCGATTAACAAGTTCCTGGGGCATGGTCACCTTCTCTGTCAGATTTTACCGGGTAAAAAATAACTGATCGCATAGAATATTACGTCATATTATATGGTTAGCAATGTTAAATTATTTCAAATATTAGCCTATATAAAGATGCATGTCAAAATAAGTTTACAGCTTACAAAAACGATCATTACTGTTCAAAAATAAATAGAAAACGGCATATTGCCATTAATGAAATAAATCGTAGGTGCGCCCGGTTTGGCAGGCGCGGAACCGGTTGCACCTGGAGACCAAAGAGGCCCCGGCGCTCTTCCTTTCATGACCGAAGGGCATTTGCGTTCTGCCGAAGAAGCAGCCTGTCAGGCGTGCAGAAGGCTTATTTCTGAATAGAGGCTGAATCATTTATTGTAAAGATCTGCTATAGACCGCTGCACGCCATAGCGCCGAGTAGCATGAACTATATTCTCACTGAAACAAGTTCGGTCATTCCAGAAGAACCCCGGACCCTCTTTTTGTGCTACATGATCTTATGAGAGATATGACTGCCCAATTAATCGTAGGGGCGCCTGTGCCTGGCACGACGTAGTCACGCTGTAGCGTGACGAAGGCGGCCGTCCGCCCGGTTTGTCAGGAGCGAAACCGATTGCACCTGGAAACTAAAGAGGCCCCCGACAGAACAATTTATTTAGGCTATTTCTGAATTTCTCAAAAAACTAATGACCTGTTTTAATTGATAAATTTGCCAAGCAAGTATCTACAGCCGTGCCCGATGCCTGTCACCCTGAGCGAA
>CAZJOB010000104.1:0-4934 GCA_964547435.1 uncultured Desulfatiglans sp.
CTTTTGTTTTCTATCTTCCGACCTCTGACTTCTGACCTCTGACCTCTGTCTTCTGTCTTCTGTCCTCTGCCTTCCGCCTTCTGTCCTCTTTCTTCTGATTTGTGAATATAGATTATCAATATTCAATTATCAATGATTAAAATGGGTGCAGAGCCTTCATTATATTCTTGACACAAAGAATTATCCTGAATATTTTTCAGTTTTCCATGGCATAGCCTGCAAGGCATCCCGCTGTTTCTGGGCGAATGAGTTCTTTTTTTTCAAAAAAGGGAGGCATTATGAACCGGTCCATAGTACATAACATATTTGCATTTATTATTCTGTCAGGTTTCCTGATGGCAGCAGTCCATGCCTTTGCCGGCGAAGAAAAACATGCGGGAGTTGTCTTCATCGGGGTTGAATACATAAATCATGACATTGAGATGAAAACAGAATTCATTAGACAAACATCAGGAGTTGTCACGGAGCATTCCTTTTTCGATAACCCCTATTCATCCGGTGCACAGGGTATATTCGCAGGATACACAATCCCCTGGAAGCGTACCTATATAAGCGGCAGGGCCTTCTTTGATATATTCAATGATGAATTTTTATTATCATCAGGATCAAGCCGGTTCGTAAATGAATTGAATTACAGCTATGGATTCGACCTTATGCCCGGAATCTACCTGTACCGGGGTTTGTCCCTTTTCGGCAAACTTGGTCTGGGGCTCGGCAATTTTGACTTTATAAAGAGTTCGCCCACATCCACGAAATATAATGTCAATGACAACCTTCGAAGCTACACCCTGGGCATCGGGCTCGCCTGTGATATTACACCACGGTTCACTGCAAAGATCGGAGCGGACCGGGTCCAATATGAAAAGATAGAAATAGATGCATACCTCGGCCCCCGCACAGACATAACAATGGTAAAACCGGAATCCGAATCATTTTACGTGAGTCTGCAGTATAACTTCAGATAAGCAAGGATATCAGAAGTCATATGAAGTAACTAATTAATATTATATGATAAAAAATGATTGACACAATTGGCCCTTAAAATTTATATTCCTTCGACTCAAAAGCCTCATCTGATCAATCCTTACCAACTTCTAAATCGGAGGGTCGATATAATGACTTCTAATTCCGGATTCCGCCGTCTGGTTTGTATTTTTACCTACTGGTTCACCCTTCAACAGATATTCCTTTGTTTTCCTGTCAATGTCCCTGCCAACCCAACAGGAGGAGAAGTGACAGCCGGACAGGCGGAGATCACGCAGCAGGGAGCGACCCTCAATGTTACTCAGGGGACATCCCGGGCCGTTATCAACTGGCAGGGCTTTTCCATCAATGCTGGTGAGACCACCCAATTTATTCAGCCTTCATCCGACTCTGCGGTGCTAAACAGGGTTCAGGGCTTTGGTCCATCCCGTCTTGACGGCTCCCTTATTGCCAACGGGCAGGTCTTTCTGATCAATCCCAACGGCGTACTTATCGGCCAGGACGGCCGTATAGATACAGGAGGGTTCTTTGCCTCAACACTCGATATCCCTGACCTGTCTTTTATGGCCGGTGGTGATCTGGAATTTGTTGGTGATTCCGCCGCTGGCATTAAAAACCTTGGAGTCATCAAGGCCACTACAGGCGATATAGTGCTTGCCGCACGCATCGTGGAAAATATGGGCCTTCTCCAGGCCCCTAATGGCGTGGCAGGGCTTGCTGCCACTAATGAGGTCTTTTACCGGCCTCTGGGTGACGAACGCATCTTTGTCAGATCAGCGGTTGCCATGGCGGATACGCCCGATGGCGTCACCAATACTGGAATGATAAAGGCTGCACAGGCCGAACTGAAGGCCGCGGGCGGAAATGTCTACGCCCTGGCCGTGAACAACGGCGGCGCTATCCATGCAACAGGAATAAGCGAAAAAGAGGGCAGGGTGCTGCTCAGGAGCGAGGGCGGAAATATTCAGACAACAGGTAACATCTCTGCTGTTAATGAATCAGGCTCTGGAGGTGAAATCCGTTTGCAGGCCGAAGGCGACGCACCCGCCTCCGTTACAGTCTCGGGAAGCCTGGAGGCGAAAGGGGCGGCGCAGGGGTCAACTGGCGGCAGCATCACGATCACCGGTGACAGTATCGCCCTCACCGGGACAGTTGATTTGGATGTCAGCGGCGACTCGGGCGGAGGACTTGTCCGTATCGGCGGTGATTTCCAGGGCGGAAACCCGGATATCTATAATGCCGAAACAACCATTATCGAGTCCGGCGTGGAGATCAGAGCGAACGCAATAACAAACGGCAATGGCGGCCGCATTATCATCTGGTCGGACGACTATACCGGCTTTGACGGGACATTTCTGGCGCGCGGCGGCCTTCTCTCCGGCGACGGAGGTTTTGCAGAGATCTCAGGCCATCGGCTCACATTCAATGGCCTCGGTGATATGCAGGCGCCCAATGGGCACGTGGGAACACTCCTTATAGATCCCAATGACATCTACATCAGCGATAAATATGACAGCTTAGAAGGCGAGCCTACATACTTAAACACGGTAGGACTCTCCGGCCTGCTGGCAAACTTAGACATTGAACTCTTTTCGAGAAATGCTATCTATTTCGAATCAGGCACTCTCTCATGGACGAGCGGACACAAGCTGTCCCTTGAGGTTCGACCGCTTGCCGGTTACGACGCCGCGGGCCTTTTTATCGGCGCGAATGAATTTCTTTCCGGACGGGTCGCACCCCAGATCAACGCCCCCAACGGCTCCGTGTATCTGGAGCCCTGGGGCAAGCTGCAAGATTTCAACGATGTGGTGATCAACGCCGGGGCACTGACCATCAAACCCGTAGTTAATCCGCCGTCGGATACGGTTTCGGCCAGCGGCATATTCTCCCTTACAGGAAAGGTAACAACGCCCAGCCTTACAATCCTAGCAGGCGGACATACCTCATGCGCGGGTGGAAACTGCTCCTTTTCCATGAACAATACGCAGAATTCCATCTCATCCATAATCATAGGCGACGGCACGGGCCCAACACCCAAGCAATGCTATGACACACGTTTCGAGCCGGCGCCCCTCACGGTGCAGGCCCTGCCCGGTAACTTCAGCATCTACAGCAGCACATCCACGTCTGTGGAAACAAAGGGGTGGGTGCAGTTCGAGGGCGATGTTACAATCAGGTCAGGCGGAAACCTCACCCTGAAGAATTTCATCGGGTTTGACACCCAGTCTCTTAACGAGCGGCTTGTCCTTTCAGCAGCCGGAAATTTCTATAATGCCGCGACTGCTTCCGCCTTTCAGGTCCCGGCAAACGGTGAGACCTTCTACAGTTATTTCCCATGGGTAAGCAGTACCCTGATCTTCTCTACGGATCCCCGGCTGGACACACCGGGGCAGCTTGCAACCTATAATCCCATGGACGGCCGCATCTATGGAAAGAGCTACGCGAACCTTTCGGGCATCCCCTCGGGCAACTGGTCTGTCTATACGCTGGTCCCAATCGTCACTATCTCACCTTCGAATACATCAAAGATATACGGCGAGGCCAATCCGGCGGTATCCTCCTGGTCATCCACGGGCGTGATCACAGGCGACAGCCTCACCGGCGCGCCCGCGTTTACCACTGCCGTTACTGAGATGACAGCAGCAGGGGTTTACGATTTAACGATCTCAGGCATGGGAACCCTGAGCGGGCCCAGCGGCTACCAGTATATTATCGACAATGATCCCAACGGAATCCTGACTGTCACAAAAAGGGACCTGTATATATACCTGCAGGACTATGAACGCAAATACGGGGAGGAAAATCCGTCGTCCTTTTCTGCAGTCCATTCCGGCCTCATGGACTGGGACATAGACCCGATCAGCGGTCTGATCAAAGAGGGCGTATTGACCGGGGTGCAGTACAAGGCATACACAAGCATCATCAGCAGTGAGGAGGTTACGCAGCAGACCGGCGTCGGTGACACCTACTCGATCAGGGGAATCTGGCAGGATACGTTTTCATCACAGAACTATAACCTCAAATTTATTTACCCGGCCAATATGACCATAACTCCGGCGCCGCTTACAATTACCGCGGACAACAAGATTCGCCGTATCGGTGATCCGAACCCTACAGTTACTCCGGTTTCATGGAATGGGATGGTGATCTTGGCACAACAGCCCCTGCCGGTGTGTTTGCTGTTCCATTTATCTGGACCACCGCAACAGCCGATTCGCTGTCCGGCAACTACACGATCAATGTAGACGGTGCATGGGCTAAAAATTATGAGATCTCATACGTCAACGGCACGATGACCATAAAGGAGCCCTATCCTCTAACGATTACTGCCGGTGACTGGACAAAGGTATATGGTAATGAAAATCCCCTTTTCACAGCGCTTTATACAGGATTTCAGGACGGAGACACCGCATCGGTTGTCACAGGCCTCAGCATTACCACGTCGGCTAATAATCAGAGCCCGGTCGGCACATACGCCATCACGCCTGATGGTGCCAGCCTTCCGCCTTACTATTCCGTAACTTACGTACCCGGTCAGTTGACCATAGGCCCGGCTTCTCTTACGATCACGGCGGATAACTTTACCAGACGCATAGGAGATAACAATCCCGCCTTTACGGCCACATATGCGGGCCTTAAACCCTGGGACACGGACCCATCCGGCAATCCGGCGGAGGGAGCAGTAAACGGACTCAGTTATCAGACATCGGCGCAGGCGGATTCCCTGTCCGGCGCCTACTATATCAGACCCGGTTCCGCGTCAGCCTCTAACTACACCATTTCCTTCATAGACGGCGCTCTCACCATCAAGGAGCCCTATCCTCTTACCATTACGGCCAATAATGGCAGCAGGCTATATGGAAATGGGGATCCCGACTTCACTGCGGATTTTTCCGGTTTCCAGGACGGAGACACGAATGCGGTGGTCACAGGACTCAGCCTGACCCCCG
>CAZJOB010000104.1:4944-10197 GCA_964547435.1 uncultured Desulfatiglans sp.
CCCGCAGCCAATACGCAGAGCCCGGTCGGGATATATGCAATAAATCTGACCAGCGTGACACTTCCGCCTTACTATTCCGTAACTTACGTACCCGGTCAGTTGAACATTGACCCGGCGCCTCTGACAATCACGGCAAATAACGCAAGCAGGCGCATCGCTGATCCCAATCCGGCATTCTCGGCAATTTATACAGGACTTAAATCCTGGGACACGGACGCGTACGGCAATCCTGTAGAGGAGACAATAACCGGCCTCAGTTTTGAGACATCAGCACAGGAGGAGTCACTGTCCGGCACATATTATATCAGACCAGGCTCTGCCTCAGCCTATAACTATACCATCTTCTATATAGACGGCACACTCACCATCCTTGAACCTTCTGATCTGCTCATCAGCGCTGATAATGCCTTTAAAGTATATGGCGATGCCAATCCGGTATTCACACTAAGCTATGAAGGTCTTCAGGAAGGGGATACACAGGACGTTGTTTCAGGCGTTCAGATTATGACAACGGCGACCCAGGAGAGTCAGGTAGGTCATTATGCCATAACTCCATCCGGCGGCAACATCCCGCGATACTACACGCCTGTATATTCGCCCGGTTACCTGCAGGTCACACCTGCTTCCCTTTCGATAGTGGCCAATAACACAAGCAGACGCATCGGCGATCCCAATCCCGCCTTTACGGCCACATATACGGGTCTGAAACCCTGGGACATGGATACATCCGGCAACCCGACAGCAGGAACAGTAAACGGTCTCAGTTTCCAAACATCGGCGCAGGCGGATTCCCTGTCCAGCGCCTACTATATCAGACCAGGCTCCGCATCCGCCTCCAATTACGCCATTTCCTTCATAGACGGCACACTCACCATCAAGGAGCCCTATCCTCTTACCATCACGGCCAATAATGGCAGCAGGCTATACGGCGACTCAAATCCCCTCTTCACGGCGGACTATTCCGGCCTTCAGGACGGAGATACGGAGGCGGTTGTAACAGGACTCAGCCTGACCACCACGGCCAATACACAGA
Organism: uncultured Desulfatiglans sp.; assembly: GCA_964547435.1. Taxonomy (GTDB): domain Bacteria; phylum Desulfobacterota; class DSM-4660; order Desulfatiglandales; family HGW-15; genus CAZJOB01. The sequence goes on from CAZJOB010000104.1 coordinate 5,978, forward strand.
GCCCGGTGGGTATATACGCCATCACTCCTTCTGAAGCAATATTGCCGCCCTATTATTCCGTGACATACGTTCCAGGTCATTTGACAGTCACCCCTGCTTCTCTTACGATCACAGCCAATAACGCAAGCAGGCGAATCGGCGATCCTGATCCCGCTTTTACGGAAGCATATACTGGCCTCAAACCCTGGGACATGGATACATCCGGCAATCCGACAGCAGGAACAGTAAACGGCCTCAGTTTCCAGACCTCGGCGCAGGCGGATTCCCTGTCCGGCGCCTACTATATCAGACCAGGCTCCGCATCCGCCTCCAATTACACCATCTCCTACATAGATGGCACACTCAATATAAAGGCGCCCTATCCTCTTACGATCACAGCCGATAACGGCAGCAGGATCTACGGCGATGCAGATCCCCTCTTCACCGCCAGCTATTCCGGCTTTCAGGACGGAGACACCTCAGAGGTGGTAACCGGCATCAGCCTGACTGCCTCGGCTATTGATCGGAGTCCGGTTGGAATATACCAGATTACACCATCTGGTGCGATACTTCCGCCCTATTACTCCGTGACATACATACCAGGTCAGTTGACAGTAACCAGGCGAGATCTCATTCTCAGGGCGGATGATATCACCGCCCAGTACGGCACTATTCCCTCATTCACCTATACGACGGAAAACCTGCTTCCTGAAGACAGCCTGATCAGCCCTCCCACGCTTACCGGTATGGGTAGCAATGTGGGAGAACACCCGATTACACTGACCGGCGGAGCTATAGGCAACAATTATTACATTATCAGGCAAAACGGCGTCCTTACCGTGACTCCGGCGCCGCTCTTTGTCCATGCGAACGATGCCACCATGTACGAAGGACAGCCCTATCCTGAGTTTACTGCCTCCTATCTGGGACTCATGTACTATGATACAGAAAGCGTGGTTCAGGGACTGAATCTCATCGTCGACAGCAGCTCCACCGTAAACGGCTTGAACACAATTCGCAGCATCATCCAGTCCGGCCCCCTGACAGCGGCCAATTATTTTCCAATCACCTTCACGCCGGGAACCCTTGCGATACAGCCTGCCCCGCCTGAGATCATCGAGATGGACATAGAAACGGTTAACAGCAATATGGTGGTAATCCATCCCGGACAACAGGTCTGGACACTTCCCTTCGGCGTCCCTGAATCAGGCGCCCAGGCCCTGAGATATGTTGCCAAGAACCTCATTTTAAAGCTCGGCCTGAACGTGGATAACATCGATGCCTGGCTGTCAAGTCCTGAGAACAGGGCCCTCATGTCCGGCGCCCTGCTGGATTTTCTTAACGCCCCCTTGCTGCCCGGTGAGCTTTACGACCAGCGCGAGGTAATAAAGGATGCCCTGCAGTCACAGATCCGTGAGATGAAGGTCAAGGCCGCTGAAGAGGCGGTTGCAGCCTACAACGCATGGAAGGAGGAAAGAAAGGTGGAGTTCCAGAAGGAGAGCGGAAAGCTCATGACGCTCTTCGGCGATGTGGCGGTGCCTGACGAGGACTTTGAGGCCCAGGCCCTAGCTACTATGATCACGACCGGTATATCTGCTGCGACCCTTGCATCCGTTGCAACCGTCATGTCTGCATCAGGAATGGTGCTGGCAGGTTCGTCCCTTGCCGGCTGCACCTTTGTTACTACAGCCTTCGGAACATCTCTGGTCACCGCGCAGACCGCAGCAACCCTGGCCGCAACAGGCGGCCAGCTTGGCTCAACCATCGGCGTTTCCACGGCGGGGACAATTCTCGGACCCGGCGCAATCGTGGTCGCGGCCGTTGTCATCGGCGCCTGCCGAATCAGCCAGGTGGTGGAAAAGTTCAATGTCGAGGAAAAATATGCCCATCTCGTGGAGAACGCGGCTAACTTCGACATCGATACCCTGATCAACGGGGATGAGACCTCTCAGAACGAGCTCGCGAGTTACCTGATGCTCGCATCCATGAAGGATAATACAAACCTTGGCTTTACGATCAATCTGCCGGGTTTATGATGATAACAGCTAAAGAGATCAGAGGAAATTATACCAGGAATATGGGTCAAAGGAGAAAAATCTTATGAAGTCCCTTCTGTCAAAGATATACCCGGTAATAACCGGCATCTTTTTTGTCTTAGCACTCCCCTTATCAGCCCCAACCCAGGATCTGAAAAAGTTTGAACCTCCGCCCGTTCCGCCGCAGGTGGAGGCCCCCGGCGCCCCTCTTGAGGCGCCTCCGGTTCCGGCCCTGTCCCACCAGGATGAGCGTGTGCTGGTGGAGACCCTGGCCGGACTGATATTTATTGACAGGAACGAAGCCGTAACGCCCAGAGACAAAACACCGCCGGCGCCACCCGATGGCGTGGATATCAGCGCCCTGCCCAGGCTGCAGACGCCTGAATTCCGGAAGATACTGGAATCATATCTGGGCCGGCCCGTTTCCATGGCGGCCCTGGACCGTCTGATAAAGGATATCTACGCATACTACACAGCGATGGACCTGCCATTTGTCAGCGTGACACTGCCCGAGCAGGATATCACCTCCGGTGTCGTGCAGCTCCTGGTCATCGAGGGAGGATTGGCGCGACTGCGCATCGAAGGGGCGAGGTGGTTTTCCGAAGATCAATACAGGTCCGCAATCCGTCTGAGGTCGGATGAGCCTATCAGGCTCTCGACGCTCAACGAGGACATTGCCTGGATCAACAGGAACCCATTCCGTAAGGCGAACATATTCTTTGACCAGGGTGAGGCGGTGGGAGGCACGAACCTGGTCCTGCGCACACAGGAGAAACTACCCCTGCGCATCTATGCCGGTTATAACAACTACGGCAACGAGTTCATCGACCGGAACCAGATATCGGCCGGATTCAACTGGGGTAACGCCTTCGGGCTCGGCCACCAGTTCAGTTACCAGCACACAACAAGCCAGGACTTCAAGGAGTCCCGCGGTCACAGCGGCTCATACATTATTCCTCTTCCGTGGCGTGATACCCTCATCATTTCCGGGACTTACTCCAGGATCGAGCCCGAGATGGCAGCGCCTTTTCAGCGTGAAGGCATGTCCGGGCAGGCCTCGCTCCGCTACGAATCGAATCTGGTATCGATCGGGCGATTGCAGCACACCGCCGCAATGCTCTTCGATTACAAGGTCACTGACAACAATCTTATCTTCGGAGGAATCCCGGTCACGGACAATCGCACGGAAATCATGCAACTGAGCGGATCCTATTCCGGCAGCATCACCGATTTCCACGGATCAAGCTCCTTCGATATCCGCCTGACCGCAAGCCCGGGAGGCTTAAGCTCCAGAAACAAAACCGAGTACTTCAATATAACCCGTACCTTTGCCGAGGCCGACTATATTTACGGCATGCTGGATCTCACTCGCACTCAGTATCTGCCCAAGGAATTTTCTCTCATGATAAGCGGCCGTCTTCAGCTCGCGGACGGCAGCCTGCTTGGCAGTGAACAACTCAGTATTGGCGGAGTAAACAGCGTGAGGGGGTACAACGAAGGGGCCATATATGGAGACCGGGGTTATCTTGTGCGCGCGGAGTTGCTCACTCCCGTGATTCTTATCAACCGGTGGCTGCCCTTTACTGCCCTCTCCATGCCACTGCAGATTCTGGGATTCTATGACCATGGGGTCACGGGAAATATTCACCGGCTCCAGGGCGAAGATCGAAGATATACTCTCAAGAGCACAGGCCTGGGATTCCGATTTTCCCTTGACAGATATGTCTCCATCAATTTTGATTACGGCTGGCGCCTGGCGGAAACCTCGACTATCAAAGACGGATCTCGCGGGCATTTCAGTATTACATTCAGCTACTGAACCGATAGATATGTACGGGATTATAGCGGAACTGCTTGGTGGAATCGGAGTTTTCTTTTCAGGATTCTACCTGTTAAACACATACCTGAAGCAACTGACAAGCAGGCGCCTGCGTCTTTCCATTGCCGGATGGACAGACAAGCCATGGCAGGGCAGTATTCTGGGAGTTCTGTTCGGCGCCCTGACACAGGCGCCCGCGGCGCTCTCCTTTATTCTTGCAGGGCTGGTTTCCGCGGGAATGATCCCTGTGCGCAGAGCCCTGCCTGTTACCCTGTGGGGTAATGTGGGGGCCTGCCTTATTGTCATCCTTGTTTTTCTGGACATCAATATTGCGATTTTGTTTTTACTGTTTTTCTCAGGTCTGTGTGTCGCTTTTGAGAGACCGC
>CAZJOB010000105.1:0-10188 GCA_964547435.1 uncultured Desulfatiglans sp.
GGTTTGAATGCATAATGCCTATCTTGCCGAGCACCGATGTTATGGAATACAAAAATGAGGCCAGGAGCATAAGCCGGGAACCCCGCTCCTTAAATACTGCTTTTATGGGTGCAAGAACTCCGCTCTTAATGCTTGATATATTTAGAAAATATGATCCCGTGACTATAAGAATAATACCCGCAATGCCCGTTAAGTTCAGACTCTCTCCAAGCGCTATTCGGCCGGTAAGGATCACAAAGGCGGGCGTAAAGGCAAGAAAGGGCACAGTGAGTGACAGGGGAGATATCTTTATTGCCTTCATGTAGCAGTAGAGCGCGACGATTTCAAAGGGCACTGCAATCGCGATTACAATGAAATATGACGAATCGGGTCTGGTCAGCGGAATAAAGAATAATGAAATCAAGAGCCACGGAAGGGTGAACAGGGTTCGAACCATGGCCATTTCGTAGGGAGACAGGCCGCTGAAAAACCGCTTGATCATGGCATCGGTTGTAGCCAGAGAAAAAGCTGAAAGCAATGAAACTGAAAGCCAGAGCATGTTTTATGTATCCTTTATTGACAGATGCCATCGTCTATCGGCCTGATTTAAATAAAAATATTTATTCAAGGCCTTCGGTTAAAAAATGGAGCATTATAAATAGAATATTTAAATATTGCATCATATTCCTTATAAAACAACTTGACCTGACCACTTTAATTGACTACTTTATGAATAAAAAGGGGGTATAAGCCATGAAGACAATAGCCATAAGTGAGTTCAAAACTCACGCACTAAAGCTTATAGATGAGATAGCTAAATCTCATGAGGTTGTTGTTATTACAAAAAGAGGAAAGCCTCTTGTCCAGGTTGTACCTCACCGACAATCCGACTTGAAACAGGTTCCGGGTAAACTCGCGAATACATTTGTTTTTGAAAAAGATGTAATTACTCCACTTGGCGAAGAGTTATGGGAATCATGCCGATAAAATACCTGTTGGATACTCATACCTGGATATGGTGGAATATGCGTCCTGAGAATCTGTCAAAGAAGGTAATTGATCTGATTGAAAATGAAGAAGGGTATGATGAACTTCTTTTATCCGCGATTTCAACCTGGGAATTCAGTAAACTTATTGAAAAGGGGCGGATCGGTATCTCTGCCAATCCTGAGGAATGGATATATGATGCTCTGGATATCCCAAAACTCAGATTTGTTCATCTCACGCCCAGGATAGCATATCAATCAACAGTGCTTCCAAAACCTTTTCATGACGATCCTGCAGATCAGATAATTGTGGCAACAGCAAAAGAAGAAAATGCCATTATCCTTACAAAGGATAAAAGAATTCATGAATACAGACATATTAAAAGTATCTGGTGAGGCTGATTAGAATTATCAGGAGGTGTGATGTTTAAAGAACTTGAACTAAGCCCAAGGCAACGCACGACTGTTGCCGCTGCGATGACGCTTGGGGCGGTGCTGGTGCTCGTGATTGTTTTCAGCGCTATTGTGTGGGGACTCGCCCATTTTGTGGGCACTTTTCAGAATGTTCTGCTGCCTCCGGTAGTCGCTGGCATTCTGACCATGCTTCTGCGGCCCTATTACGGCTGGCTTGTCAGGACCTGCCGCGGCTACCGGTCCGCCGGCCTTATACTGTTTTTTCTTTCAGCGCTCATTCCGCTGGGAATCTTTATCTGGTTCGCCGGCGTCTTTGCGGTTAATCAACTGGTCAGTCTATTCCAGGAACTGCCTTCCATGATCAATTCCATTTTTGAGACGGGCAGATCGCACTGGCCGCAGGTTGTGGCGCTGCTGGAAAAATACGGGCTGATGTCAGGGTTAGGCAGCCTGCTGGAAAATCCCGGAGAAATGGTAACAAAGGCCCTTCAGGCTTCAGGGCAGCGAATATCCCAGTCCATTGCTCAGATGTTTCAATCCGCTGCAGGCCTGTTCGCATGGGCTGTACTTCCTGTCTATCTTGCCTTCTTTCTCATGGCGAAGCCCTTTGAACCGGAACAACTGGGTGAATTTCTGCCGTTTTTGAAGAAAAAAACCAGGGAAGACGTAATCTATCTCCTGGATCAGTTCATCAGCATACTGCTTACTTTTTTTCGAGGCCAGATCATCATTGCCGTTGCACAGGGCATACTGTACGCGATCGGTTTTGCTATTGTGGAGCTGCCCTATGGCATTGTCATCGGGATTATTCTGGGACTGCTTAATATCATCCCATATCTGGGAAGTATCGCGGGTCTTGGTGTTGCTCTGCCTCTGGCATATTTTGGTAATGATGGAGGTCCCCTGCTTGTGGTGCTGGTCCTGCTCGTGTTCTGTGTTGTACAGTTGATCGAAGGCTATCTCCTTACCCCTAAAATAATGGGCAAACGCACCGGCCTTCATCCCGCACTTATCATCTTTGCTGTATTTTTCTGGGGTGTGGCCCTTGGCGGCATTCTGGGCATGATGCTTGCCATTCCGCTTACAGCCTTTGCCGTGGTATTCTGGAGGCTCTTGAAGAAAAAATATATTACGGAAGTGGTGTAGAGAGTACAACATAAGAACTTCTTTCTCAATGAGCTATGTGTCTGTAGGGGGCAAAGCGAATAGGTAAAATTTATTAAATCTCACAGAGTCACAGAGCTCACAGAGGTTTTATTTTTAAAAAAACTGATTGCTTAACAGCGTAATTTGGATTATGAAGTGCATTCTTAATGTAGTCTTATTTATTTACTATAAAACCAAGGAGATTAGAGATGAAAGATGTTTCAAAGGTCACCCTGTACAGTGGTGGCCATAAAGGGGCCGAGGCGGAATTCGGCAGACTCGCAGAGGCCTGGAATATAAAAGAGGTAAATTTCGTATATGACGGGCATATCTCCGAGCGTACACGGGGCATCCGGTTATTGAGCCAGGAAGAACTGCAAAAGGGAGATGTCAGCATGGAAATTGTCTCCATGCATATGAAGCGGACCTATTCCCGCGTGGACAAGATACGAAAGGTTATTCAGTCTATTTTTCATATGGTAAACAACGGCTTTCATATCATTGCCGTCGGCTGGATACAGGCTGATAATACCGTAAAGGGTGGAACCGGCTGGGCCGTTGAACTGGGAAAACTTTTCAATCGCCCCATGAGCGTGTATGATCAGGATAAAAAGGCATGGTTCTGCTGGGAGGAAAACAAATGGGTTGAGAAAATGCCATTGATCACTTCAGACACCTTTGTCGGGACAGGAACCCGCAACCTTTCTGATGAGGGCCGTCAGGCTATTCGTGATCTTTTCACCAGATCGTTCGGTCCGGAATCCGGAAAACAGGGGTCAGTAGCTATCAACGCGATCAGGCCTGTCATTTAGGTCTTATTTTAACGATCCGGGCGGATTCAACACGCCTTCAAACGGCGCGTAAAGGGTCCGCCCCTTTTTATAAATCGGATATATCCGGTAAGCACAACTTCCTTGACACACCAGTCTAAACCCCCTATACTGTGACCCTGAAAAAGGAGTTCTCATCAATGTACACCTGATGATTTCTCTGAAAAATGTGAAATCAATCTGATTTTCATTATATCTGTCGCTAACCACAAATATTGAGGGAGGTTTTTCGAATGAATCAAAAAGAGTTGTTTTTATCGGTTATGAGGAATGAAAAGCCTATCAAATGGATGGGCTATGGATTTGAAGCTTTTCCCAAGGCCAAATTTCACTGTATTATAGATCCGATTTCAATCTGGGATATTCTCTGGATTTCCGGTGAGTCTGTTGTGGATAACTGGGGCGTTGTTCACAGATATCTGCCCGGCGATCCCGGTATCATACCCATGGTCAATGAGCAGAACAAGGTGATAAAAGATATAACCAAATGGCAGGATTATGTTAAATTCCCCGAGATACCGGAGCTTGACTGGAGTGACGCGAAAAAGGCTGTTGACGACATTGACAGGGAAAACACACTGGTCATGGTGCCCACCTTTCGCGGACTGTTTGAACGAGCCCACTGCCTCATGACCTTTGAAGAGGTGCTTATCTACATGTATGAGGAGCCGGATTCCATGTACGAACTGTTTGAGGCCTACACGGACTGGAAACTCAAAGTGGTGAAGCAGTTAATAGACAATCTGAATCCCGATGTCATTCACTCTCATGACGACTGGGGTTCGAAGACAGCCTTGTTCTTTTCCCCACAGAAGTTTCGCGATTTATTAAAGCCGCATTATGAAAAGCTTTACGGCTATATAAAGGAGCGCGGTGTAATGGTTCAGCACCACTGTGATTCATACGCTCAGGGCCTGGAGCAGGATATGGTCGATCTGGGCATAGACATGTGGCAGGGTGCTCTTGCCACAAATGATATTGTACAGATACAGAAAAACACAGAGGGTAAGCTGCTTATAATGGGCGGTCTTGAGCAGGACAAAATAGACAGGGCGGATGCAACCGAGGATCTGATTCGCGGCGAGGTGCGCAGGGCCATTGATACCTATGCCCCGGGCGGCGCTTATCTGCCGGTTATTCCAAGCATCGAGTGCATTAATGAGCATGTGACCCCAATTGTCATCGACGAATGCAACCGGTACGGCGCGGAGTGGCTGAAAAAGCAGAATTAAGAAATGTTGTACTCGTAAAAAGTCCAAAATATGTCATTCCGGCGAATGGAGGTTGCCCCGGCATGATTGAAGCCGGGGGAATCTATAAGTACCTAAAAACACTGGATTCCGCGATCAAGTCGCGGAATGACATACATGAAAAATTGAATTTTACTAGGGCAACAATAAACGATTAAACGAAAAAAGATTACGCCTCTTCCGCCTTTGCACGGGGAGGCGTTTTTTTTAAGGAGGATGCATCCAATGCCGTTTAAAGTGAAATGCACACTGGTATCGTTTATCGGTGATGAGGAGAGATTTCCATGCCATTTCGGCTACCATATCGGAGAGTCATTCAGCTACAACGGCGAGAGATTTGAAGGACGCGTCTGTAACGGATTGCTGAAGAATATGGCTGGCGTCATCTGGGACACGGTCTTTTACGGGTATGGCAATGAGGATCGGTTCCTGTACCTTTACACGGGCTTAAGCGCCAGGGATCCCAAAATGAAGGAATATGACGGTCTTGGTTTCCGGCCGCTTAAGGAGGCTCCGCCTGGAGCGGATCCCGCGCATCTGGCCGCCATTCCTGCCGAGCTGCCTGAGTCGCTTATCCGCAGACCCAGAAGCTTCATATGCGAAGATACCAGGACCGGGGCATGTTTTGAGTGTGAGCCGGTCGGACTCGCGGACGGCGGCGATATGTTTACTCATTACAACAGAGAGATGAGCATACTTAAGAAAATTATTGCCGAACCGGGCATGACAGCCGATGAGATCCTTAACCGGTTCACCAAATGGGAACGGGAAGAGATATATCCACCCATCTATCTGCTGAATCTCTCCCTGATGCTGGGAGAACTGGCCACGGTCAATTATATAGAAATGCGTGACGGCAGGGCATACCCGAAAAACCCGCCATCCAGTGATAACTGATTCATGATAGAGATTCTTCGCTTTGCTCAGAATGACAATTTATCTCTTAAGAACGAAGTCTGAAATCAGGGACCCTCTGATCCAGCGAAGCGCTCAACCCTTCCAGAAATCTGGGGTCCCGGTATAATGCCGCATCTGCCCATAGTTCTTTATATATAAATTCTTCCTCGTCAAATGCCAAAGCATCATAGGTTTCAAGCAGCCGTTCTATGGCATGAATGGATTGCGGCGCGAGAGGCCTTCCAAGCTGTTTTATCTCATGTTTCACATCCTTAAGGGGCTTTCCCCACAGGTGCGCGTAATTATCGGGATTCACTCTTCTATTAACCTCTGTCTCGACTTTTTCAGGTTCGGTCAGACTCTTTTTCTCCCTGCCGCCGGATTTTCGGATCTCTATTTCCGGGCAGGTAGCCCATTTGAGTCCCTCAGGGAGCAGAATTGCCCCGGTTCTGTTATCATGATCCTGAAGAATTTTGGAATACCTCAGCTTATCCGCTTCCGAATCTCCTGTCTTTTTAAATTTCGGCAGATCAAAGGGGATCTCCAAAATACTGTCATAGACGCCTATATCCTTGAGTTCGAAGGCAAAAACCGGATCTGCTGTTTTAGCCATACAGGCCGCGTTATTAAGGCCGGCCTTTACCAGGACACGCGTTATTCCTCCCCAGCCGGGTATTATTCCGATCATGGCTTCACTGAAGCACATACCGCTTCTGGAATCTCCGATAATGCAGTCGGCCATCAAAGGAATCTCGGCAGAGCCTCCGAATCTGAGACCTCCTCCGCATATGGCGACGATCCTCATGAACCTGGCAGCTTTCCTGATCTTTTTGTATAGAAGAACCCCCTTTTCCAGCCTGCTTTCACCCCAGTTGAAGAGGCGGTCAATCTCCTCTTTTGATCCTCCGGCAGTCTCTATTTCACTTTTAGCATTGAGAGACTCTTTGAGCCTGATGAGACTCTCCTTCAGATCTCCTCCCGAATGAACGGGTCCGTTTGAGCCGGTCAATAAGAGAAAATCCAGATGATCCCTTTTTTCAAGAACAATGTCCATGGCCTTATGGTAGGCGAAAAGGCCCGTGGTCCCGATCTGATGAACGGGAGGATTATAATAACAGAGTATCGCACCTGTTTTTTCATTGAAGGCGACCATATCAACAATAAGACAGGCGTCGCCTTCACTCCATTCAAAAAGGGGGCGGAGGTTTTTATAATGAGCAATACTGTCTGATCTTATTATTCCAACAGGACCAAGCATGGGATTCCTTGACAGGTTATGCTATTTTCCGGTATAGAGGACAGCGAGAATCCTGGTCGTTTCCCCGTTATGACATTTTACCAGGTGGGGAACCGTGGAATCGTAATAAATGCTGTCTCCGGGTTCAAGAACATGAATTTCCTCCCCAATACGCACTTCCATCCTGCCCTCAAGAACAAAAATGAATTCCTGGCCGTCATGGGTTGATCTCTCCTCTTTTGTTTCAGAGGGTTCAAGGGTGACAAGGAAAGGTTCCATGTGTCTGTCTGTTTTATTTGGCGCGAGGGACTGATATTCGTAACCGTAATATTTTTCCTTTCCCGGGTCATGGCGGGGGGTAACCTTCCGGTCAGCCTTTCGAACGATTGTGCAGGCCATTCCCTCTGCACCGGAGATAAAATAACCTATCTTCACATCAAGCGCCTTGGCCAGTTTGATGACTGTCCCCAGAGGCGGAATAATTTTTCCCTCCTCGATTTGCGAAAGCTGATCCGTACTGATATTCGTTCTGAGGTAGAGGTCAAAGAGGCTAAGACCCCTGTCTTCTCTTGTATTCTTGACCCTCAGACCCAATTCAGGAGCTATTTTTCCTTCAGAACCGGTCTGCTTCGTGTCTTTCCCGGTTTCATATTCTTCACTTATCATGGATTCCCCCAGTGGTATTCGTGTGTATTCAGGATGATTTGAAACCAAGATTAAATAAAAATGCCTGAAAAAGCAATGCATTTTATTTAGGATTAAACCTTGACGAAAAGGATGGAACATATTAGTTAATAAAGCCTATAAATTCCGGGCTTTTTACTCCGGCGCCACCCCGCGATGACGCTCATTTCAGCTCTGCAGGGTGGGATTTAATACCTTCCCTGATCACAGGGATAATTATTTTAAAGATGAGAGAATAATGGAAAGAGAGATAATAGAAATACGTTGGCATGGCCGCGGCGGGCAGGGCGCTATAACCGCGGCAAAGATTGTCGCGAACGCCGCGTTTTTATCAGGATACGGCGGTGTGGTCATGTCACCCACTTTTGGGACTGAAAGAAGAGGGGCGCCGGTTTTGACCTCCCTGAAACTTTCCAGAAAAAAGATATATGACCTTTCACCCATTGAGAATCCCGATATAGTAATTGTTCTCGATCCCCTGCTCGTGGAAGAGGCCCCTGTAACGGACGGGCTAAAGCCGGGCGGCCTGATCATAATTAATTCACCAAGACACGCGGAAGATTACAGGTTTAAGGGAATAAAGGTTGCGGTGGCCGATGTAACGCGCCTGGCAGGTGAAGCGGGTCTTATAAAAGGAATCGTCAACACGGGCATCATCGGCGCTTTCGCAAAGGCGAGCGGACTTCTGGATCCCGATGTTTTAATCGGGGCCATTGAGGAAGAATTCAAAGGCAGAAAGCCCCGTGAAAACGCCGAAGCGGCGCGCCTTACATATAAAAACACTGAGATAAGAGAGGCTTAGTTAATGGCCGGTAAATTTGAGCATATAGTAACCTCACATGGTGAACCGGGACCCGGGGATGGCGGAAAAACAGGGTCATGGAGGGTTTTCAGGCCTGTTATTGATCTTGATCGTTGTATACCCGCGAAAAATAATAAGATGGCCTGTTTTCTGTGCTGGATGTACTGTCCGGATGCAGTTATAACACGCACCATTCCTCCTGTGATTGACTATGAATATTGCAAGGGTTGCGGGATATGCGCTGAAGAGTGTCCTGCCACTGCAATCAATATGATTGAAGAATCGCGTTTTATCACGGAGGATGAATAGAGGCATGCACGCAATTGAATCAGGAAATTTCGCCGCTGCCACGGGCGTGAAACTTGCCCGCGCGCAGGTAATAGCCGCCTACCCGATTACTCCCCAGACGCCATTGACTGAAAAGCTATCGGAATATGTAAAGTCGGGGGAGCTGGATTCCCAGTATATCCCGGTAGAGAGTGAACACAGCGCTCTGGCAGTCTGTATCGCTGCCGCGAGCACGGGCGCCAGGGCCTTTACCGCTACGAGCTCAAACGGGCTGCTGTACATGAGCGAGCAGGTGCACTGGGCCGCGGGAGCAAGGCTCCCTATTGTAATGTGCGTTGTCAACAGGGGCATAGGGGCGCCCTGGACTGTCTGGAATGATCAGCAGGATTCCATGTCGCAGAGAGACGACGGCTGGATACAGATTTATGTAAACGATCATCAGCAGATAATCGATACTGTTATAAAGGCATTTCATCTTGCCCAGGATGTAAGCATCCCTGTAATGGTTTGCTATGACGGATATATACTCTCTCACTCCTATATGCCTTTTGAGATACCGGATCAGGATAAGGTGGATGAATTTCTGCCCCCCTTCAGTCCCCATTACTTTCTGGACCCGGCCAATCCGGCCAATCTGAACAGTGTCACCCTGCCCGACCTGAGAACCGATGTTCACGGCAAGACCGCCCCTGCCTATATGGAGATACGAAACGCACTCCATGTGGACATGAGGAGATCCATCGATGTCCTGGTTGATATAGACAGAAAATATCAGGATATTTCAGGCCGGGGAGGCTGCCCGGTTATTGAAGAATACCTCTGTGAGGACGCGGCCTTTATCGCGGTAAGCATAGGCTCACTCTCATACCATCTGAGAGATGTCATAGACAGCCTTCGCGGAGAAGGAATAAGGGCAGGGGTCTTAAGTCTTCATCTGTACAGGCCCTTTCCTGATAAAATTATAATGAAAGCACTGCAAAATGCCGGGCGTGTTATGGTATTTGAAAAGGCCCTGAGTTACGGATATGAAGGCCCCTTGTATGGTGACATAAAATCGGCGCTCTATGGCTGTGTTGAGAGGCCGGTTATTCAAAGCTTTGTTCTTGGTCTGGGTGGAAGGGAGATAAAGACGAACGATCTCTACCGCGTCCTCAAGGATGCCTGTACCACAACCGATCCCGTAACAGGTGAATCAGTGCTTATAGGGTTGAAGTTATAGTGATCTTTTTTTTCAAGGAAAAAAAATGAATGCAAAAACAGATATTCTCAGTCTCCCGGAAGAGGAACTGGTCTATTCAGGAAACCGTGCCTGTTCAGGATGCGGCCTCAGCATTGCCTACAGGATCGGATTAAAGGCACTTGGCAAAGACACCATTCTTGTTGTGCCGCCGAGCTGTCTTACTGTTCTTCAAGGATTGTATCCTATTGCCACCACAAAGCTGCCCGCGCTTAACGTTACATTCGCATCCACCGCGGCCGCTGCCACCGGTGTTCTGGTGGCCCTGAGGGCTATGAAAAGGGAACATATAACTGTAGCTGCCTGGGCCGGTGACGGAGGGACTGCTGACATAGGAATCCAGGCATTGTCCGGGGCATGTGAACGAAGGGATAACATTATATTCATCTGCTATGATAACGAGGCATACATGAATACAGGGGTTCAGCGTTCAAGCAC
>CAZJOB010000106.1:0-10059 GCA_964547435.1 uncultured Desulfatiglans sp.
AGTTCAGTATCCTTTAAGCTGGACATGGGCAACGGGAAAGCTGTTCTGATATCCGCGAGCAGTTATTACAGGATATCCCCGTGTGACAAAATGTTATGTGAAATTGAAGAAAAGACCGGTCAGAAGATTCAATGCAATTACCAGTGGCTGTAATACAATTATTTATCCGTCAAAGACTTTATGTCCGGAGGATAGATATATTTCGGATCAATCTCATATGTCCAGGGCAGGTCCCAGTATTGCCATCCGTAATGACGGCGATGTAGATAGTTGCCCAATTTGTTCCTTTTTGCCAGTTGCCTGTAAAATTTATGGAGATTGGGATCATCAAAGGCCGGAAATTCCTGACCTTCAAACCCATCGATAATATCACTTACCTTTTTGAAGCCGTTATCTGCCAATTCCTGAGCAGCGAGCGCGCTTCTTGTTCCATCCCTGCATATAATCAGGAGATTATCCGTCTTCTTGAATACCTTGTTTATCTCCTCAAGAAAAGCCTTGTTTTTGTGGTTGAATTGATATTCATATTTTTCATCGGTCTTGATAATCTTGTTGGTCAATAACATATATGGAAAATGATAGGCATTGTGGGGGTGACCGACAAACTGATACTCGGCCCTTGTCCGCACGTCAATAAGATAGGTGTCCGGGACGGTGTTGAGATAATCATATGCTTCAATGCTCCTGATCTTTTTTACTTCCTGAGCCATTAGATCTCCACCCAGGAATATCAAAAGGCAGAAGACTCCCACAGCAAGGTAAAATGCCTTTCTTATGATGCTTTTATTCATATGCTCACCACCCGCCACGAAGTTAAGACACAATTGCCTGATTGGCGTCTATTCAGCAACAAAAAGTTTCAAATGGATGCTGATCTTAAAGAATCGTTAAAAGATACATAGCCAAACATCCATTTATTTGTCAATGAAAAAACACATTTCAAATGGAACGCGCCTGCCCCTGCATTAATGAGATATATATTTTTTTAATTCAATAATTTGGAGAAAGTCCTGATTTAAAAATATGCTATTGACATTTCCTGCCCTAATGAAATATTTATGTCATATTTATATTTTACGGTAATGGTAATGACAACAACCTCAGTGAAGATAATGCAGTGCTTTCCGGCGGTTTCAGGACAGTTAAAACTGGACTGCATAGGTATTGGAGTAGGTATAATACTTTACAGCAGGTCCAAAAAGGTTGCCGTTGGAGTGCATGTCCTTGCTCCCCGTTCAGCAACCCCGACACCCGATAATCCTGCTAAATATGCAAATACGGCGATCCCTCACGCAATTGAAACCATACAAAAAGAAGGTGCGCAACCCCCATATACGGTTGCTATCGCTGGGGGAGCGGCAATGGCCGGTTCGGTCGCGGGTGCGGGCCTTGGAGTAAAGGTCGTGGATGCTGTAAAGGAAGCTTTATCAAACGCTAAACTGAATATCAGCATTGAAAAAACCGGAGGCGCCAATATAAAGTCAATGATGCTTGATCTCGAAACAGGTAATATTCAGATTATCTGAAAGAATAGAGAATCTGTAACCATTGAATTTGTCAGGGAAAATATGAGATGAAAATAAAATGTTCAGGCTGTGGAAAGACCTATAACATTCCCGATGGAAGGCTTTCATTCGATAAGAATATCTCCTTTCCGTGCCCATCCTGCAAAAATATTATTAATATTGTCCTCAGATCCGAATCCCGTAATCCAGGGCCGGCAACAGGAGATAATAACAACAACCCGGAAACAACCGGGTCTGTAAATAATAATCTTCCCAGGGGCGAAGCTCTTCAGAAAGTTATACTCAGGAGATTGAAAGAATTGCCTCCCATGCCCCAGGTAATGTTCAAGGCGAGGGAGGTAATGAGCGACCCCAAATCCAATTTCAAGGCGCTCGCGGATATCCTTGAAAGTGATCAGGCTATGGCCACAAGGGTCCTGAGACTGTCAAACTCCGCCTACTACGGCCTGGCAGGCAAGGTCTCTTCGGTGCAGCACGCCGCCGTGCTTCTGGGGTATCAGACTGTGGGTGAAATCGTTTCAATGGCCGGATCTTCCTCCCTGCTGGGAAACTCTTTGAGGGGTTATAAACTTGACTCAGGAGACCTCTGGCAGCATTCGCTGGCAGTTGCAATATCCTCCCGTATTATCGCAAAAAAGGTTTACCCTGATTATGAAAATGATGCCTTTGCAGCAGGACTTATACACGATTCCGGGAAGCTGGTCCTTGACAGGTATCTGCTGGAAAGGGGCGTGGCCTTTGACAGTTTTTTGGAAGACGGTGAACAGACCTTTCTGGATGCCGAGAAAAATATACTCGGTTTTGATCATGCTGAAATCGCCGCTGAGATGTGCAAGAGCTGGAAGATACCGAATATACTTATAAAAGCAATCGGTTATCACCATTACCCTTCCCGGTCCAATGAAAACAAACTCGCCTATATCATCCATGTGGCTGACTCGCTGTCCCTGATGAGCGGACTCGGAACAGGAATAGACGGCATGCTTTACAAGATGGATCCCAACGCTCTGGAATTTATCGGGCTCAGGGAGGACCTCATTCAAGGCATTATTGAAGAAACAGTTGAATCAGTGCAGAAAATTATACAGGGTATGCAGTAGATACTGAAGATGCCTAAACTTTGTTGGCTGAACCATAATCCCAAATAATTATGAAAGGGATATATTATGCGTAACAGAATTGCGAATGAAGGTCCGGATATCAGTTACAAACCGGATAATTATCAGAGTGTGGAGTTTTCTATTAAGGGTCTTGAATTCCCATATCAGGTTCGTATGTGGGAAAACGCCTCTGAGTCTATGAGCATACTGATCAAAGAGGATTCCAATGTGCTTCCTTACCTGAAGGTCGGTGATACATTGGATACAAAATATTATCGCGGCGATTCAGGCTATCCATCCGAAAATATGCGAACCCTGATACGACAGATCACAAAAAACGATAACGGAAAACTGAGGGGGCATTACCTGATCGGCCTGAAAATCATCAATTCCTAAAAAAATGACAATTCATCTATTAGATTATACATTTCCATCAGAGTCTTTTCTTAAAACAGTTGTTTTTCATTTCAGCCCTGTGAGAGTCTACCTGCCCTGGTACATGGACCCGCCTGATTTTATCATGAATAATCCGGGTATTATCTGTTCCTACCCTTCCGGGGACCTGAAACCTGAAAAGAGTTTCAAGAATATACTCCTGGAATGTCTCGCCTGGCTGAGGCAGCATCATGATAAAAGCCTCATTGAGATTCTCAAATCCGGTTACCGGGACAACTCCGGGGATGATACAATATGGGAGATAAGAAGGCTCCTTGGCAATAACATTCGTTCCGGCTCAACTTCGCCCGAAAACAGGGCTGTTCAATGGCATCTTATTCTTCACCTGGCAAAAGAGATGGAAGCACAGATGTCCGAGGCAAACCGTATCCTTTTCAACCTCAGGCACAGGCCTCCGCTTCTGGACAAAAGCGTGGAGAAGGCCATTGCGGCTGAAAATCTTTTAGAAGACCTCTCGGGTTTTAACCATGAATCCACCCTTAACGATACGCGCCTTACCCGGATAATTGAGGCATGGTTCGGACTTTTCGGCAGCCTGATCCCTGAGAACGAGATTATCTTCACCGGCAGTACCGCTTTATATAACCATATTGTAGAACAGTGGAATGTCATATCAGGAGAAACAAATATTTTCAGTCTTAAGGGGGTTTCCTTCAGATTCCCCAATTTGATCGATTCAGACCTCGAAGGCCGGATAAAGAATGTTGAAGAAAAACTTGAGAATATTAAAAGCCTGATCTACTCAGTGGGAACCGCCCCGAAAAATAACCTTGCAGGGCTTGAAAGACTTTGTTCGGAATATGATGCGCTTGTGGAGGAAATGGGTTTGCCTGTCTTTTCGCGATGCACTGTAAATCACCTTTACTCCTTGCCTGACGAAGCCGCCCCCGGGATTAAACCATTTTTTACATATCTTTCCGGCAGGACAATAATGCTGATAGAGGAGAATTAAAAAGGCATTTCAGGGAAGATATTCCGCCTTTACATTGTGGAGAGCGTGGAAAATATTGCCTTTTATCTTCCTGTTCTTTCTATAGAAACCGGCCAGCATTTCCTTTATGTCTTCTCTCTTTGAGTTCCCCTGTGTCGGACAGCCAAGATCAATAAGAGGAAATTCCATAAAAGAGGCGTATTTTTTTATCAGCCTCTCTTCGGCCATGTAAAGGGGTCTTATAATCGACAATTTTCCTCCGAAAAATTCCTGAACCGGCGTCATTGTGCTTATAGATGCCCCATAAAAGAGATTCAGAAAAAGTGTTTCTATCATATCATCCTTATTATGGCCCATGGCTATTTTGTTGCATTCCAGCTCCTCTGCTGTCTTAAAGACCGCGGTTCGCCTTAATCTTGAGCAGAGGAAGCAGGGGTTTTCACGGTTTTCAGGACTGTGCGCCAGAGTGCCGCAATCACTTTTCACTATCCTGTAATCAAATCCATGTGTCTCAAAAAAGTCTGCCATTCGATCTGAAGAGAACCCTTCGAAACCGGGATCAACATGCACGGCGGTTATCCTGTAACCTATGGGAAGCCTTTTTATTCGTTCTCTCAATAACCAGAGCATGGACATGCTGTCTTTGCCCCCGGAAACAGAGACCAGTATATGATCGCCTTCCTCAGTCATACTGTGAGTGTGAATTGCCTTGCCCATAAGGCGCTTCATCTCCTTTTCAACAAACCTGCTCATCAGTAATGACGCTCTCCGAATATCAATGTCCCT
Source organism: uncultured Desulfatiglans sp. (assembly GCA_964547435.1). Classification (GTDB taxonomy): domain Bacteria; phylum Desulfobacterota; class DSM-4660; order Desulfatiglandales; family HGW-15; genus CAZJOB01. The sequence goes on from CAZJOB010000106.1 coordinate 4,800, forward strand.
ATTCTAATCATATTGGCGCCCTCTTCAATGGCTATCCTGTATGAATTTGACATACCCATTGAGAGATATTTCATCTCCACGCCGGGGATAATCATATCCCTGATCTTTTCAAATACCTGCCTGGTTTTTCGAAAATAGGGCCGCGCCTCTTCAGGATCTCCGCTGAAAGGCCCCATGGTCATGAGCCCCATGACCCTTATATTATTAAGTCCGCATATCTCTTTTATCAGGTGTTCCGCGTCATTCGGCATTACTCCGTCCTTTTGTGCTTCTTCACCGCTGTTTATCTCAATCAGGATCTCCATAATCTTATTGATATTACGGCAACCCCTTTCTATGGCCGCTGCCAGTTTTTCCGAATCAACGGTCTCTATCATGTCAAATATTTTCACAGCCTTATTCACCTTGTTTTTCTGAAGATGGCCGATCATGTGCCATTTGACCGCGCCACCAATGGCCTCATAGGCCTTTTCCGCCTCCTGTATGTAATTCTGGCCTATAATACTTAAGCCCCCGGCAATCGCATCTTTTATCTCTTCAAAGGTGCGGGTCTTGGCAGCCCCTACAAGCTGCACATTCGCGGGCAAATCCTTTAACAGCCTTTCGACCGAATCCTTAATCATTTAAATACTCCTTTTTTCATACGCCCAGAATTATATATCCTTCCAGTAATTCCGGTGCGCCTCCTTTACAGGCGCTATGGCCCGGTCCACCATGCGTTTATCGGCCTTTGATATGAGATCTTTTATATCGGTACTTTCCAGTCCCGCAAGCTCTCTCAAAACGGATTTGACTGAATCCCGTTCACCCTCAATATGGTACCCGCCCTCAAGGGTCATGACAAGTCTTCCTTCGCAGGTCGCTTCAGCAATATCCATAAGGATCCTTGTCAGGGCCGCAAAGCCTTTTTGAGTGACATCCATTCCCCCCAGCGGGTCATGCCTGTATATATCAAATCCCGCGGAAACAAGGATCAGCTCCGGTTTAAATTCAGCGGCAACCAATGGAAGAATACTCTCATATATAGCCGCATATTCACCGTCTCCATAGCCTGCTGAAAGAGGGACATTAATAGTAAAACCCTTTCCTTTTCCGACGCCGACATCGTTACAGGCCCCTGTCCCGGGATACTGATGGGTGGAAAAGTATAGTATAGAGGGATCATCCTCAAATGAGTGTTGAGTGCCGTTTCCGTGATGAAGGTCCCAGTCGGCGATAAGCACTCGTTCCACTCCGAGCCTTGTCTGGGCGTAACGCGTCGCGACGGCGATATTGTTAAAAAGACAAAACCCCATGGCGCGGGACCTTTCCGCGTGATGCCCCGGAGGCCTTACCAGTGCGAAGGCATTGTCGATTGCGCGGGAATTTACCAGTTTGACCGCCTCGCAGAGTCCGCCTGCTGCAAGGAGCGCTGCCGCATATGATCCCGGAGATGTCTGCGTGTCCGGATCAAGATAGGTGGAATCACTGCCTTCTGTGGAGGCCAGCATATCTATATATTCGGATGAATGTATCGCCAGAAGCTCATCCCTTTCAGATCTTCGGACATTGACTTTACTGAACAGGCCGGCCATTTCCGGGCTGTCCAGCATATCATATATGGCCTGAAGCCGCCGCGGACTTTCCGGGTGATATGACCCCATTTCGTGGTCCATATATCTGTCATCTCTCACTATGCCTGTTTGGTTCATGGTCTGTCTCCTTAGCGGGGCGATATTTTTCGTTTTTGACACTCGTAACCTTATAATACAATTAACACGGAGAGGCAAAAAAATTTCTAGGTTACACACTCTGAATACAGAAATGCATCTGGACAGATTGTTTCCGATACTTATATTTGACCATAAAGCTGAAGCATCAACAGATGCAAAAAACCGGAGGATTTTTCATGAAACAGGATAACCTCATATTGGTGTGTGAAAAATGCGGCGCCAAAAACCGCGTGCCTTCAGCCAGAATAAACGAAGGCCCTGTCTGCGGCAAGTGCCGTGCGCCTCTTAATGTTAATGCCGGGCCGGGCGTCCCTGTGGACGTGACAGACCGTTCATTTGAAGACCGGGTAATATCATATCCCGGTGTTGTTCTTGTTGATTGCTGGGCCCCGTGGTGCGGTCCCTGCAGAATGGTAGCGCCGATACTTGAACAACTGGCGGCTGAATACAGGGGGCGTGTGCTAATAGCAAAGCTCAACACGGATGAAAACCCCGCAATAGCATTGAGATACACTATTCAGAGCATCCCCACCATGCTGATCTTTAAAAACGGGGTTCAGGTTGACAGGCTTGTAGGGGCGCTGCCCAAGCAGGAGATTGAAAGGCGCCTGGCAGAATTCATATAGAACTTTTAAGTGTGCTGATTAACAGCGACGGCGAATTTAGATGCTGGATGCTTGATACTGGATACTGGATGCTTGATACTGGATGCTTGATACTGGTATTTCTTGCGGCTTGGTAAAGTTTAATTTTTCAGACTCCCAAAAAGTCATTAAAGACGTCACTCCCGCTGTTGGAGCCTGCCCCGCACTTGATACGAGGGCGGGAGTCCATAAGTGTCTGAAATTACTGGCACCCGGCTATTGGCCGGGTTGACGAAATATCGCGATTTAGGACTTTCAACGAAGTCAAAATCGACTTTGTTTCCTATAGCATGCTACACACGAGATAAAAAAGCTTCTTGCAGGTTCAACAAACCTTAGACCATATACCGTAAACCGTAAACCGGTTTTATATTATTACCCCCTGCTTTCCAACAACCACCTTATTTACCGGTATCTTTTTTCCAGCCAGTTCCATGGCCTTTTGAATGATCGGGAGCAGGCCCTGGCAGCATGGCACCTCCATTATGGCAACAGTAATGCCTTTAATATCCGCTGTCCGGAAGATATCAGTGAATTTTTTGACATATTCCTGTGTGTCATCAAATTTGGGGCATCCCATTAATACCACCCTGCCCTTTAGCAAATCACCATGAAAATTCGAATATGCCACAGGAACGCAATCTGCGGCTATCAGCAGTTCCGCCCCGTTAAGAAAAGGAGCAGTGGGAGGGACAAGCCTTATCTGTACCGGCCAGTGGGAAAGCCCTGACATTCCGGTCTCCTGTGCAGAAGGAATATTGGCCCTGCTGCATGAATTATCAGGAATAAATGTCTGTATTTGAGAACCTGGACACCCTGTTGCGGTTGTTTTTTGTGACACATCCTGCGCAGGCATTGAACTGAGATGTTTCTCTACCGCGTCCTCATCAAAATCCTCTGCATCCCGCTCAATAATCTTCAGGGCGCCTGTGGGACATTCTCCCAGGCATGCGCCCAGTCCGTCACAAAAGTTTTCCGAGATCAACCGCGCCTTGCCGTCGATTATTCGAAGCGCCCCTTCCGCGCATGACAAAATACACTGACCGCATCCGTCGCACAGCTCTTCATCTATTTCTATTATCTTTCTTTTTATTTTCATGTGTTATTTCCCCCTCTCAAAAAGCACTTCTTCAGCAAGCTTCCTGCCTGAACCGGTCAGGAAAGATTTTTTAATTATGTTATGAATATTTTCATCAGTGAAAGGTTTATCCTTTTGTTTTTCTTCCAGATTTGTTATCGAATCCGCGTCATGAAGGATCTTGAAATTGAGGGTCTCTTCCTTTCGGGGATGATGGTGATGACCGATTATATCACAGACCTCATTTACCAGATCCTTGCCCGCCCCGAGTCTTTCCAGTATCATTTTGGCTACTGGCGGGCCTTCCTCTTCCTGAAATACTGCAGCGCTGCTGTTATGTTTCCGCTCAGCCTCTTTTATGCCTATATCATGAAGATAGGCGGATATTAATATTACTGCAATATCACCGCCCTCCTCCTTAGCCAGTTTTTCCGCATATCTTGCCACCCTGCCAGCATGCCCTATCCTCTTGAAATCGGTGTTAAAATACCTTTTCATCTCTATTGCCACGCGGTCCTTTAAGAGGTTTTGTTTCTGCGCTATAAGCTCCGGAGAAAGACCTCCTATGCACTGTTCAGCGTGTCTGCAGTATGAAGCGCATCCGAAATCCATATTCGGATTCAAAAACATGTGCCCGCAATTTTTGCATTTTCGAGATACATCATCCTTGAAAAACTCAACAGCATTTCCGCATTCAGGGCATTTTGCCTCAAATATCGCCCCCGGCTGCCAGTATCTGCTGTCCTGACCCGGACATTTCATAATTCACCTCCTGTTTTTGCTCCAAGTATAGCACATGAAATACATCACCGCCTTGACTCAAATCAAAAATATTCAATTTTTGGTGTCAATCCGATTTTCTCAAAGAATTAATGACCTGCGTTAATTGGGAAATTTGCCAGTCAAGTACCTACAGCCGTGCCCGATGCCTGTCACCCTGAGCGAAGCGAAGGGTCTCTATTTTTCAACCAGTCACATGTCAGATCACGATATTCAGAATAACAGATTCATGAGAGATTCTTCGCTTCTCTCAGAATGACAATTTTAAATTGCTCATTGGAAAATGGGGATACAGCGGGATTTAGATCAAAAGGTTATACTTTAATCAATATCAACCACTTACATTATGTTTTATTATAGTGTATCAGTCTGCTGCTTCAGACAGACTTCAGTCGCTCCCCAGCCGGAAGGACCGCCATCCAGCCTGAAGCCTTTAACAATAGGATTTTTTTTGAGATGGGAATGGACACTGTCGCGAAGTATCCCCTTGCCCTTTCCGTGAATGATCCTTACCTCGAATATGCCCTTTTCCAGGCAGGCATCAAGATAATCATCCACAACATCAAGGGCCTCTTTTGGTGAGAATGTATGAAGATCAAGCACCCCGTCGATCGGTATATGGACTATCTCTTCATCAATGTCTTTATTTTCTTCCATTGATCTTTCCGGTTAATATGCTGCCTAATGTGTTTTTGTGCGGAAGAGACTTGGATCATGCCGCACATTTACTCCACGCGTAAAACTATGTCAAAGACATTCTATTCCCCAATCCTTTACATACCGACTACCAACCCTGCCCACTTTCCCATCTGCCATATTGCCATTAATTCAAAGTTCGACGTTGGAAGTTCAATGTTCAACGTTCATTTTTTTCCCTTGCGCTTTTCGCACCAAGCCGTCATTCCCGCGAAGGCGGGAATCCATAGCCTTTTAATTCAACGTTCGATGTTCAATGTTGGACGTTCATTGTTTTCTCTTACGCTTTTCGCCCCACGTTCGTCATTCCCGCGCAGGCGGGAATCCATAGCCTTTTAATTCAACGTTCG
>CAZJOB010000107.1:0-2475 GCA_964547435.1 uncultured Desulfatiglans sp.
TTCATTGGAAGGGACTATCTTTTCCCCCTTTGGAAAAGGGGGCAGGGGGATTTAATGAAGGTGGTGCCCGCACCATGCAGAATAAAAGCTCGATTGATGAAAAGGTAAAATCCCTCCCGACCTCCCTTTACAAAGGGAGGGGTTGGCTCCTCATTTGCAAAGGAAAACAGGGAAGGATTGATAAACTCGTAAAAAGCTGTTTTATGCCAAGACTAACATGCTATAAGTCACGAAGTAGCTTTTGACTTCCTTGGAAGTCCCGAAAACGTCATTCCGGCTTGGAGCCTGGCCCGCCATAGCATTGGCGACGGCGGCTGCCTGCCCGGTATGTGCCCATAAGCAACCCATGGTGGGCCGACAGCCGCCTTCGTTCTGGAAAATCGGAACTACGTCGGGCCAGGCATAGGTCGGCCCCTACGGTTAATTTTTCACAATGTGCCGTTTTAGGGAGACCATAAAATACTTCGTTTCTCATAGGTTGCTGCGAAGCGGTATAATTCGACTTTTTACGCGTTCATCAAAATTAGATAATCCGGTATTTTTCTAAAATTTTTAATGACTTATTTAATTCGATGCGTTTTGTAATAATGTTATACATTCCATCAGGGGATACTTTTGTATCAATGGTATGACATCCAACTTTATCAAAAAACTGATTTCCTCTTTTACACTCTTCTGTGTCATCGGTGAGAACATTTATGTACTTTTTGTTGGTTTTTTTCGCTTCGTGCAGGGTTTTTCTGCATAATTGAATATTAATCCTGCCTAGACATTTCATTTTATTTCTGTCAATAACCGTCCATCCGCCCCATACTGTGTCATGAATGTCTTTGAGATAAAAATAATATCCGGTAACTCCAATAACTTTCTCAGATTCCAGCATTACCCAGTATTTTGGTTGAACTATCTGTTTTATGAGCAGAAACTGAGCGTGTTTGCCAGGCCAGACTGATTCTTCAAGTTCTTCTCTCGGAGTTTCGCACTCAGAGGGTTTAAGATACCGGTTAATCAGGTATAAACTCTGCTCCAGGGTTTTTTCACTCAATTCTTCAAAACAGTAATTCCCTGCAATAATTTCTTTCATTTTTCTGTCTCTTCAATATGTAGAACTATATTAACCTTGCTTTGAGGTATTCTATTCTGGATATTTGAACATATTTGCCGGCAGTCATCTTTAATCGTTTTGCAGGTTTTTTCTTCGTCAAATCCCAGAACCAGATCTATAAATATCATTTTGCCTGCCCTTCTTGATTTAACTCCATAGAATTCGTCATATGCTATAAAATTATTTGAAAGGACCTTTAATATTTCCATCTGCAGCTTTTCATTCAGGGTTTTATCAAGTAAATCATCAAGATTGTTCTTTATCAGAATAACAAAGCTGATGAAGGGAAATATAAGAAAAATAATGGCGCAGACCGGATCAATAAAAACGGCCCAGCTTCTGTCTTTAAAAACCAGGTAAAGGGACAAAGCGGCAATCACGCTGCAATTTGTTATTACATCATTCCGGTTGGTAATCCAGAAGGTTTTCATAATTGGAGATTTTTCTTTTTTGTATAACTGATAATATCTGCATGCCCAGTAACTGTTTACACACAACCCCAGAAAGTGAAGAATTACGCCTAACTGCATGAATTCTAAATTAATTGAGGCAGGTTTTATAATTCTAACAATGGAAATATAAAGGACATAGATTATGCCCGCCAGAGTTGAAAATGAAATAATGATGCTTCCAAAAACTTCCAGCTTTCCTGTTCCATAGTCATAATAGCCTGTTTTGCCCTTTGCTATTTTCCTGACAATACTCCATGATAAAAAACATAGAAGAACTGCTTTTGACATTTCAAAAATATCGGTCACTATGATCAAAGATTTGGTAACTACTGCTACCAAAATAACAGGAAGCAGAGAAATGACATTTAAAACCAAATCAGCTCTTAATGCTGCTTCTTCTTTTTTTATCTGGTTACTGCTGTACATGACCTATTCTATAAAAACAGACACAGAAAAATATATACCCTGAACACTCTAAACACATAAATATTAAGCTCTTTAAATGATAGCTCTTTCTTTTTGGGTGAAAATATATGGAGTTATGTGTTGCAAGTCAATATAATATCACCCTAAAACAGTTGTCAGATTTGATTCCCGGAGGACAAAAGGGACATGTCATGTTAAAGCGCCATGTGTGCATCATTTTTTTCAACCCCATCGGTTTGTGATGCAGGATCGGGTTTTATCCCCTGGATTATACGGCCCTCTTTTCTCGTTGACAGCAATGATGCTTCACCATATATTCGAGTCCTTATGAAAGCAAAATATATCATTCTGCAAGCCGGGTGTTTTCTCCTTTCAATCCTTTTAGCCGGGTTTTTGCCTCAGGCTATAGCGACAGATAAAACTCCGGCAATTTCCTGTCTCGGTCAGATCGTCGCCGGAGAGCGGACCCTTGTTATATCAGCTCCGGAGGGG
>CAZJOB010000107.1:2485-10045 GCA_964547435.1 uncultured Desulfatiglans sp.
GCTTCGGGTAAAGCGCGGCGATTATGTCATTCAAGGTGCGGAACTGGCGCGTCTGAGGGATTATAATGTTCATGCGGCCTTCGTTGACTGTGCCGAAAAGGAGATCACCCTGGCCATGGCGGGACTGGCCCTCATCAAGCTTGGAGAAAGACCTGATCAGATTGAAGCCCAAAAGGCAGTGGTGACTGCAAGAGAGACTGCGCTTCGTATGTATCAGGCCCGCATGGACCGCTACCAGAAGCTGCATGAAATGAATATTGCTCCGGACGATGCCTATGAAACCGTTCTTAATGATTATGAAACCTCCAAAGCTGAACTGTCGCGGGAAAAGAATATTCTGGACGGAATGCTTTCCGGACACAGTAAAGAGATAAGTCAGGCCGAAGCACATGTGGCTCTGGCTGAGGCAAGCTACCGCAGGGAGCTTGCCCTTCTGGAAACACAGATGATACGCGCCCCCATACCAGGGCAGGTGCTGTCCATCAGTGCCTATCCCGGTGAATCCGTCGAAGAAAGGGGAATTCTGGAGCTTGCGGACACGAAAAATATGATGATTGTTGCAGAGGTATATGAAACGGATATATCACGTCTGCGCGCTGGTAGCCGCGCACGAATACACTCCACGGTCTTTGACGGGGAGATGGGTGGCACTGTGGTGGAAATCGAGAGGAAAGTCGATGTGGGACGTATTTATGCCCTCGATCCACTCAGTCACTCCGATCAAAGGATCGTTATGGTGCGTATCAAACCGGATAATCCTGAGCCTCTTTCGTCCTTCAGTAATGCCCAGGTCACTGTCATAATAGATACACCATGAAGTTTATATCACAAATCAGATCCTGGCTCATGCCAGGGGATGTTCCCCTGGCATGGAGACAATTGAGCGGCGACAAAAAACGCTTTACCGCCGCACTGGCCGGGGTCTCCTTTGGCGTTGTCATAATGCTTTTTCAGGTGGGCATATATCAGGCATTCATGAGGATGGTGATTCGACCGATTGTTGCCATGCAGGGTGAACTGATAATGGTAAGCCCGGATTTTCTTTACATGATGTCAGCAGGTGAATTTCCCGAGCGGCGCCTTTATCAGACACTGGCAGACAGTGATGTAAAATCTGTTTATCCCGTGGCCCTCTGCTATCATAAATGGAGCAATCCCTCAACCCGAACCAAGACTGAAATCGCCCTCGTAGGAGTCCATGCCTCTAAAAATCCCTTTCTGATTCCTGAGGTCGCTTCCCGTTCAGACATACTGGCAAGCCCTGAAGACGTCCTTTTCGATGTAAAATCTACGCCCGACTGCGGTGATATAGGAGGTTTATTCCATAAGCACGGGGAAGTGAGGACAGAGATCAACGGCAGGCGTATACGTGTCGGTGGTCTTTTCAGCATGGGACAGACGCTGGCTGCCTACGGACATGTGATAATGGGCATGGAGACCTATCAGCGCCTGAGCGGCTTTCCTTCCGGCATCATCAACATCGGTCTGATTCGTCTTGAACCGGGCGCGAATTGGGAAGCAGTAAAATCAAGGCTCGAAAAAATAATTCCTGAAGATGTTAAAGTTATCACGAGGGATGAGCTCATTCTTTATGAACAGACTTACTGGCAGAACAATACACCCATAGGATTCATTGTTATGGCGGGTATGGTCCTGGCCATGTTTGTGGGAGCGGTGATCGTTTACCAGATACTTTATACTGATGTTAATGACCACATAAAGGAATACGCAACCTTGAAGGCTATAGGTCTGGGACAGGGTTTTTTCTTTAATTTCATTATTTCCCAATCTCTGATTCTGCTGATAATAGGATTTATTCCGGGAATACTTATTACATCCCTGCTGTTTGCCATAGCCGATTCATCTGCCGGACTTCCCACAAGATTGACCCTTTCCGGCGCCTTTACGGTATTTTTTCTTTCCGCGATCATGTGTCTAACAGCGGGATTGCTGGCCACGCGGCGACTGAGGTCCGTGGATCCGGCTGATATTTTCTGAAGGAGAATTTTAATCCATGGCTGAGGAAGCCTCTTTGCATGACAATGCCTTAATCTCTGTCAATGATCTGAGCCACACATTCGGCAGAGGTGATGCCCGTATGCAGGTCTTCAGGAACGTCGATGTGGATTTTTATCCCGGCGAAATAGCTATTATAATGGGGCCGTCCGGGTCAGGTAAAACCACGATGCTTACTCTGGCAGGGGCGTTGCGCTCTATTCAAAAGGGCAGTATCCTTATCGACGGAATAGAGTTGTACAATGCATCCCCCGCCCGTCAGATGGAAGTGCGTCACAGGATCGGTTTTATCTTTCAGAGCCACAACCTTCTTGAGGCCCTTACAGCAAGAGAAAATGTTCAGATGGGACTGGTACATCTTCAGGGTATTTCGAGTGCTGAAATAAGGTCTAAAGCAATGGCTATGCTCGAAAGGGTCGGACTCAAGGGTCATGAACATAAACATCCCCGGGAGCTGTCCGGGGGCCAGCGACAGAGAGTGGCCATAGCCAGGGCCCTTGTCCGTGATCCTGTCATAATAATGGCTGATGAGCCCACAGCGGCTCTGGATAAAAAATCCGGAAGGGATGTTGTTGAACTCCTTCAACGCCTGGCACGGGAAATGAGATGCACCGTATTGATGGTTACACATGACAACAGGATACTTGACGTAGCGGACCGCATTCTTACACTTGAGGATGGAAGAGTTGAGGAAAACCATCGCGGCCTTGAACGGGCCTCAGAAGAGCTTAAGACAGGCATGGACCGCATTGCACGTTACCCTTCATTCTACATGGAAGGGAACCTGCCGGAAGATTATTCTGTATTTTCCGAAGAGACCGGGCGCATGCTCTCCCGAACGCGCGATTATATTCATGTGCTAATGGCACGCAGGCTCTGTGTCAATGTCACAGGAGAGGCACAATCACTCGCGGAGATGTCTGAAATACTGTGTCTGCTGGAAAAGGGAGTGCGTGAATTTGGCATACTGTTCAATAATGCCCCAACAGACATTCCGGAACAACTTATGAAATCATTTTTTGAAAGCCTTGAATTTTTGTTGATCACTGCTTTCGAAACACTCTCTTCTGGAAAGGCTGAAGATATAGATACTCTTGATCACCTGACAGAAGACAGAGGGCCGCTGATGGAAACCATGCGAGCAAGGAATTTCGAGCGGGAAGCCGCAACATTGGGCCATGTCCGGGATTACTTGTTCGACATCACAAGTCTTTTTGCACGCCTGATCTATTTTCTTCATTCCCTGGCAGGTCAGTTGTTCATACTGCATGATATGAAGCAACCGCCGTAGAGAGCAGGGCATCCATACTATCCGTGTCATACGTGGTGAAGATATGGAATAGAGGATACATGTCAAAATATAAATCGGCTGACAGAGAAATAGCTTGACGCCATCTCCAAATACTCGTATAGTAACCTTTCTTTAATAGTGTTCTTGGTAGTAATTTAAAAATCACATAAGCCCCGGAATAACTCCGGGGCTTTTTTTGTTTGATTCAAGTTAAACAAAGAAAGAAGGTATAAATTGACATTTGAAGCATTTAATTTTCATTCGACTATAGCGGCAGGTATTTCGGCCGCGGGTTATGAAATCCCCACTCCAATTCAGTCCATGGCAATTCCAAAGGTGGCTGAAGGGCATGATATAATGGGTCTGGCACAGACCGGAACAGGTAAAACAGCGGCATTCGCTCTGCCGATTCTTGATCGGCTTTTAAAGGGAAAACACGGGCAGGTACGAGCCCTTGTAATAGCGCCAACACGTGAACTGGCCGAACAGATTCATCAGTCTTTTGAATCTCTTGGTCAAAAGACCCCTTTAAAAAGTGTTGCGGTTTATGGCGGTGTGAGTATCAACCCACAGATTCAGAAACTTAAGCAGGCTGATGTAGTTGTTGCCTGTCCGGGCCGTCTGCTTGATCATATTGAGCGGCACAGCATCAATCTTTCAAAACTGGAAGTGCTTGTCATTGATGAGGCTGACCACCTGTTCGACATGGGATTTCTTCCCAATATAAGGAGGATTTTAAAACATCTTCCAAATAAACGACAGACACTGCTTTTCTCGGCTACAATGCCACTGGAAATTCATGGACTGGCAAAGGATATTCTAAAGGATCCATCCACTGTCCGGGCAGGAATCATCGCGCCGGCCGAAACTGTGAGCCACGCTATTTATCCTGTGGCTCATCATTTGAAAACAGCCTTTTTAATAAAACTGCTTGGAAACACCCATGCCGGGTCTGTTCTGGTATTTACCCGAACCAAACACCGCGCCAGGAGCCTGGAGAAAAAGCTCACTGCTGCGGGATACCGGTCGGCTTCACTTCAGGGGAACCTTTCACAGTCCCGGCGTCAGGAAGCGCTTGACGGCTTTCGAAGCGGTAAATTTCAGATACTGGTAGCCACGGATATTGCTGCAAGGGGTATTGATGTCTCCCGGATTTCTCATGTTATAAATTTTGATATCCCTGATACTCCGGAGGCCTATATTCACCGCATTGGAAGGACAGGAAGAGCAACATGCAGCGGGGAGGCCTTTACACTTGTTACCAGTGAAGACAAAAATATGGTAAGAGCCATTAACAAGGTTATAGGATACGAGGTTGAGCAGCGTACCTTATCTGCTTTCAATTATGAATCACCTGATCCCGATCAAAAAAGCCCATCAAACAGGAAAAGAACATTCCAGTCAAAATTTTCCGAAGGGAAAAGAAAAAAACCGGCATCTGCCCTTGACATTGAACCGGGCCTGGGTTTAATTGGATCTATATATTTATCTCCAGCCAATTACCATATAACCATACTAATAAACTGGCTTGCTGAGAGGCGCTGTTTTTAGCGCGTCCTGCTCAAGCCAGTGGTTGTTAATTGCTTTTGTATTCAGACTCCCTGTCTGTTCTTCTTGCCAGTTCACTCGTATATTTTAAACCTAATGTGTTGGAATGTTTTTTTGCCCATTCTGTTAGTCTTGTACTGCCTGTAGGAGGAGATTCAACATACAGAAGATTTTCCATCAGACCTTCTATTTCCTCTTTTGTAATCATTACATCATTTACAATCTTACCAATGAACCATCCCGCGATATAGCCGATAAAAGGTGGAACCGGGATAATAGGACGATGCTTCCCAATTATTTCACTTATTTTTTTTACAAGTTCACTGTAACTAAAAGTCTCTGGTCCTATTGCATCTATTATAATGTTTTTGTCTCCCTTCCCATACTTGATGGCAAGTTCTGCAAGATCATCAACATAAATGGGCTGAATTTTGTATTTTCCGTCTCCAAAAACTCCAAACACCGGAAGGTGACGCAATCCCCAGGCAATATTATTGATTAATATGTCCTCTTTACCAAACAAGACTGTTGGCCTCAAAATAGCATAGGAAATTCCACTTTCAATCAAAGATTTTTCTAAGCGAGCCTTGCCACTAAAGTATTCGAGTGGAGAATCCAGGGATGGGTTTGTTATGCTTATGTGTACTATTCTTTTTACTCCCGCTCTTTTTGCAGCTTTAAATATTATCTCAGTGTTTCGTACAGCATCTGCGTGAGTAAATGTTTTATGATTAAATCGAACCCAGTAGGTATTATAAAGAACAGAAACTCCTCGAAGTGATTCTTCAAGTTTTGCCGGTTTATCAAAATTAAAAGGGTACACCTCTATCCTGTCTCCGAATGAATTTTCACGATCCAAAGAATTTGTAATTGTAATAACTCTGTGACCTTCACAAACAAGCTTCTTGGCAATGTATTTTCCAGAGTATCCAAAAGCCCCGGTTACTGCATGTTTCTCATTATCCATTTTCCCTCGAAATAATTTGCAATTTATTATTAATCATAGAAATGAAAAAGAATTCGCGAAAGTCTGGAAATCATCCTTATATTCTTCAAACTTGTCTTCATAACAATTCAACCGAATTCTATAATAATTGTATGTTTCTCCCGGGCGCCATATATGGTAAGCCATGGTTACATATCTTATATTGAATTGTGTATATTCAAAAACAACAACTTTAGCATCGTGCCCATCCATGGTTAAGCTCTTTTCATCCAAAGTCTTAACATCAGTCCAGCTTCTATCCCTGATCATAATTTCCTTCCATCGTGTATTTACATTCTCGAAAGGATTGGGTTCTTCAACATCAAAGACAGCAACCAACATATAACTGCCATCCCTGTTGAAACAAATGTCAGGTATTGTACCTGGTCCTGGTATCCATTCTTGAGGAGGAAGGTTGATTTTGTATCCTTTTTTTTCATGAATATATTCGCTGTCAATAATTTTCCCGCCTCCAATTTCTCCATTGAAAAAGCGACCCCCTTCTCCTGCATCTTGCCGTGATGTGTATACTATTACATTTTTTTTTAACTCGTCTGCATACTTTGCCGGAAATAATGTCTCCACAACCAGTAGATTTGTGAGATCCGGACTTGCATTCGTAGGATAGGAATAGCGAAGAAAACACAAAATTATGTCACCGTTTTTGTTCTCCCACTGCCCGGACCATTGATGAATTTGTCTTTCAGGTGGTTTTGTCACATCAAAAAATTCCATCCAGCGGCCATGGGATGAAGGCAAACCCGGATTTAAGAAATCTTCGGACGAAGGGCGCCAGGCTTTGGCTTCGAGTTTACTGGAAATTTTTTCCAACACACTTTTGGCTGGATATTCTTCTTTTATTTCAAACAATAGTTGCTCGGATTCTTCTAATTTTGTGTATTGGATATTTTCAGCGCCCGATAACACTATTAGCGAATCAGAGAAAGTTGCAGCTTGTTTTTTAACCGATCCAACGCATCCTCCCAGGATGAGTAAACCAACAATGATAATGAATAACTTATTTCTCCTCATATTTCCCCCTTCTTAATTGAAAAATCAGACCGGCTCAGGAGCGACGTAGTTTTTACGCTAACACCCGAAGCCGGGAGTTAAAAGCCGATTTTTACTGCTATTTAGCCACTTCGATTTATATAACTGCTTATTATTACATGATAATTTTGATTCGATTTTTCTATTTAGCGATTTTGTTAACATTTTCAATTCCGCTAAATAGGAATTTTACAGCCCGGATTTTTTCGATACTGCTATTTGGGGATTTTGCCAATGCTGGCATTTTCCCCGAATAGCAAAATTAAGCTCTTTATTATTCCGGCAAATAATATGGCTTTCCCAGGCATTACAGAGACTTAACCCGATTCTATGAGGTTGACAACTTAATTGTTAAAGAGCGTCTCGGTTTACTTTCAATGTCAAGCCTCTTAGTTTCTTATGAACGTTGAATTTCATTATTTCATGGACGACTCTATTGATTGACTATTGACTACTATTGACTATTGATAGCCCGCTATATTTGTCAATAATGAAGGTCTGACACTATTGTTTTCTATTTTCATGAAACGATATACTAGTTTTATCCAAGGATCTAAACCCGGATTTTTTTGCTATTTACCATTTTGGCAACGTTGCCATTTTCGCTAAATAGGGATTTTACAGCCCGGATTTTTATTTTTGATACTGCTATTTGGCCATTTTGGCAACA
>CAZJOB010000108.1:0-10032 GCA_964547435.1 uncultured Desulfatiglans sp.
TCGTACCCTTCTTTCTCTACAATCAATGATTCTAATATGACTTACAAGACACTCTCCTATTCAACACTCCTTTAGCTTCTTTATTTACATAGGCCACAGCCTGAAATAGTGTATTCAGTAGTCGGATATCAGAAGTCAGAAAAAAATCTATAAGACTGAGTTAAATTCAAAGCACAGGAAAGCTTATTTAAGCAAATGATATCTTTAATAGCGCAATAAGTATATTTTACCAAGTTTTTTATTAATATTCTGAAATTCCGATATAAGGATTTAAAAAATATTGTTTTTTTTATCCTTATATCGAAATTTCTGGTCATTTAACCATCTGTTGATTTTCTCCATTATTACCCGGATTTACTCATATAAATGGAAATGCCGGGATCAATGACCGGCTGGAGCTCCCCGCACTCAATGTGGAGCAGTACCTCTCAAATTGTGCATATTACCAATTTTAGTATTTTGCACAATGTCGAAGTCCCATGTAGATTTTTTAGTCACTCATGGATCAGCCTGCATGTGTGATGGTAATATCCATTTGTTTTTAAACCCATTCTTTATCTACTGTAAATGTCTGGCCTGAATGGTCAAAGCCGGAAAGGCCCGGTCTTTTTAATTTGTCTGTATGCTTATATATGAATGGCGTTTAAAAAAGAAGTTTGGTAATATGGCGTCTGCGTGTTTGGAAATAAATAACCATTTTGGAGAAAATATGGAAAATAAATATACAGCAGTAATAAAAAAAGAGGATGACTGGTGGATCGGTTGGATTGAAGAAATACCAGGTGTCAACTGCCAGGAAAGAACAAAGGAAGAATTATTGGTAACTTTGCGTCTTACTTTAAAAGAAGCTTTGGAAATGAATAAACTTGAAGCCCGTGCTGTTGCAGAATCGAACTATTCTGAAGTCGTCCTGGAACTATGAAAAGAAAAGACCTCATCAATCACCTGAAATCATCCGGATGTGAATTTTTGAGAGAAGGCAGTCGACACTCATGGTGGTGGAATCCTGAACAGAATAGAAGGTCCACAGTCCCAAGGCATAATGAAATAAAAGACAATTTGGCGAAGAAGATCTGTAAAGATTTGGGAATTCCATTTGTGAGGTAAGACAAATGAAAACAAAGTTATCAGGTCTTGACTTTTGACAGATGGGGGATTTAGAGCGTTTTTGTTGCAACAAAAGTTTCGGCAATGGGGACATCCATAAAAAACTAAAAATCTATAGAGATTCTTTAATATCAAAGTTTTTGAAAGATAAAAAAATGGAAAATGGGGGACATATTTCAAAATATCAATTGATCTGAATAAAAGATAACGGGTTATATTGTTTTACCGGAACAGAATTACTGGCCCCTTAATTTTAAGTTTAACCTTATCTTTGTGAACGACGATAACAATCTCGAAAATCTGTTGAGTTCTCTAAAAAATTATTTTCGTGCAAACCTCATATGATTATCATTCATAGTAAAAGATATCGGCAACTTTACAAGACTGCTAACATTCTTGCCATCTTTCATTGCAGGTTTTATTCTATATCTGGTTACTGTATCCAGTGCGGCCTGTTCGAAAACTCCTTCAGGCTCAGCGCTTACAACCTGCGGGTCCTGAACATCTCCTGCACTGTTGACAATAAATCGTAATAAGACCCGCCCTTCAATTCCTCTCTCTCTGGCCTTAAAGGGGTATATCGTAGGAGAAAAACCAACAATCTTCGGTTTTTCATCAACATCACTTAAATCATGTATCTTCACGTTGGCAGGGCTGTTTTCAGAATTTTGCCGGGTCTTTGCAGCATTATCCTTATTTTCCGGTCCAGGATAAGCAGAGCCGGCTAAATCCTGGTATTTTACATTCCTTTCTTCTCCCGGGGTGTAAATTTTTTCAGGTGTTTGCGCTGTTGAAGCAGACTGTCCACCTTCATATGCCGCCGCGAGCAGATAGTATTCCAGAATATTTATGCTTTCAGGATAGTTATTGTATTCTTCTTTATTTACATTTAATGCCTCGACAGGCGTTTTTTTAGCATCCCCTTTATAATCCGGCGCCATCTTTCCATCTCCGGTATTATTTTTATGAACATCCGCAAGGGCTGTTTGAGTTTCCGGATTAGTGCCCTTCTTTTCCTGTTTGTTTCCGGCGCCTTTATTTTCAGTTATTGTAAAAAGCTTTTTGTCGTCACCGCTAGGCGCCATCTCTTCCCTGGAAACTTCAGTATTGTTTTGCCGAACCTTCGCAAGAGTTGTTTGAGTCTCCCGGTTGAGTTGCTCGTGTTTTATCATATCCATGACGCCCCTATCTTCTATAACAGAGGACATTGGAACAGCTTTGGCAAGTATTGTCGCATTTTCTTCCTTTATGATGCCATTGTGAACCGCCGGATACCCTTGAATCTCAAAAGGAAGCGTCTGAAGGATTGAAGAGTCTGATACAGGCTGTTCATAATTTTCTTTCGCGAAACCGGCAAGGGAAAAAAAGATGACAGCTATGGCAAAAAGCAAGGCAGTTGAAAAAAGCATCATCATCCTGGAGTTTTTTTTGTAATTGATAATCATGGTTATTCTTTTTTTTATATGAGTCTGGTTTTCAAGGATGCCTACCAGGGCCGGCAACCTACGATTTCGATAAAAATTTTCCAGAAAACTGATAATAGTGCCGGCATAATCTATAGTTTGATTGCACCTTATCCTGGACAAAACTGACGCATCACAGGCTGATTCCTGATCCAACCTCATCTGGTGAAAGGCTAACCATACAAAGGGATTAAACCATTGAAATATCTGTATAAATGTAATGATCCATGAAACGCCGATATCATGTCGTTTTAAATGGGTAAGTTCATGCATAAAGATGTAATGCAATTTAGTGCCGTCGAGTTTTTCAAGGACGCCCGCGGGCAAAAGAAGCCTGGGACGAATATACCCGAAAAGCGCAGGGCTTTTTACCTTTTCTGTAACAGTAATTTGAAGCGGGGCGCGAATTTTCATCCTGCCTTTGCATTCTTCCAGCACATTGAGCACTTTTTTTTCTGTTAACGGCGGCTCATTTCTGATGGAATTCCAGAACTCAATGTTTTTAACAAGGATATACATTCCAAAAATTACAGCACAGGCAAGCCATATAAACAGCAACAGATCATCAACCTGAATTTGCAATCCCTGCGGGTTTAAGGGTAACTCAGGTGAAAATGTAGCGGCTGTGATTTCTTCTTCAATCGGTAGTGAGCCAAAAAGGCCTTCGTCTATTGATATGTGTACAACATCAGGTATGTTAAAAGGACTTTTAAATCTCCAGGGTATGATCATACGGGAAAGGAGTATTACCCACAGGCTGTAATGCCACCAGGCGGGAAGTTTTCTAAAGACGAGCAATCTGATGATAAAGATAAGGCAAATCAGAATGCTGATATCAACCGAATAATCTATCAACCAGGAGAAAAAGGTTGACAGCCCGGGTAATAAAGGTTCCATTTCTACCCCCTATTTTTTAGAAAGGAGACGCTTTAATTCCTCTATTTCCTCCTCGGATAAATCCTCACTTTCAACCATTGTGGCTATCATAGGCTTTAAGGCGCCCCTGAAAACCCTCTTTAAAAATGATTGGCTCTCCTCCCTTACAAGTACCGACTCTTCAATTAAAGGAAAATAGAGATAATTTCTTCCTTCATTTTGATGGCCGACAGCCCCCTTTTTTTCCAATCGACTTAGCAGTGTCTTGATTGTTTTTGGCTTCCAGGAGGTTGATTCTGATACAACCTCTACAACCCTGTTGGAGGTAATAGGGCTTTCATCCCATATGACCTTCATTACCTGCCATTCAGATTCTGATATCTTTGGCACTTTACTCACCTTATTTTCTCCCTTTCCGCCGGATTACAATTGTAAGAAAATTATACCTGCTGTTCTGGTTCCATGTCAATGAGTAATTTCCGAATAAAGTTAAAGGCATGTTGCTGTTATTTATTAAAAATCAACCTGACTATTCAGTAGCCTCCAATTCTTCCCTCTCACTGTTTAGATCATCAAGCAGGCCAATCACGGAGTCACACTGTGAGTGATATCTCTCAGACAACCTTTTCGCCTGGACAAAGGCTGTTCGGGCGGTGTCCCATTCCTTAATGGTCCAGGCCGCAAGTCCCATCTGAAAGTAGGCATCGCCTGATTCCGGATCTACTTTCACGCATTCTTTCAGTGATGCAACGGCTTCTTCATACCGACGCGCCTCGTACAGGATTCGTCCCTTCTCCAAAAGGAGTGTGGCGCTCATCGGGTTTTTTCTGATCCCATCATCCAGAGTCTTCACAGCCTCATCATATCGATAGGCCCTCTGAAAAATACGTGAAATGGTCAGATATCCCTTTTCGTCGTTCTTATCACTATATGCCGATTTATAGCACCGGGCGCCCATAAGCGGCGCATTTACTGCCCTGGTATAGAGGTCCCCAAGGATCATCCATTCACTTTGTATCTTTGGCGCCTCCACGCGATGAGAGATATCCAGGTCGCTTGTTGCCGTGTGCCAGTCTTCACGTTTCATTCGAATCTGGGCCAGAAGCTTCCAGTACCGGGCCTGAACCGGATTCAGGCGCAGGAAATCAAGAATATATCGCTCCGCGTCCTTCGTCTCTTCACGCTCCAGGCAAATATTAATCAGCACTTCGTACCATTTTGAATCAGGTTCGCCGGGCAATGCCACAAGCCTTTCAAGGACTCGTTTGGCGCTATCAAGATCATCCGCCAGCATATAGGCCTGTGCAGCATGAGGTAATGCGCCTCCCGGTTTTGTTGTCTCTTCAACTTCATATAACTGTTCAAAAAGGGATGCTGCCTCCTTATAGCGTTTTGTCTGAAAGGTCAAGGAGGCATAATTTTTCAGGATTTTGGGATCGTCCGGTTGAGCGTCATATATCATCCTGAAATATTTACGGGCCTGTTCAAGGTCTTTTTTCTCCAGCCAGATATAGGCGATCAACTCATAGACAGAAAGCGGCACAAAAGAAGGTTGCGTCGCAATATACTTATCGAGTATCGCTAAAGCCTCATCTATTTTCTCTTCGCTCATCGCAGTCTGGGCCTTGAATATGGCCAGCCTGGCCTCGGTCGTCAACTCTTCCTCTTTATTTGCTTCTTTGTTTTGCGCCATAACAAAAGAAATGAATGTGAGCAGAAGCGCCGGAATCAAAATCAGGGTTAACGATTTTTTTAATGCCTGTGACATAAGGTCTCCCATTTTATTCTGATTGATAATCCAAAATTAATTCAAATCAAAAATTATCGGTTGCAGGGCCCATACCGGCACAGCCTCACCTCCGAGCCTGGCCGGTTCAAAACGATATTTGGCGACCGCCTCCTCAGCCGCATCTCTGAATGCGTCCAGCACTTCAGGAGGTTCGGCCCTTTTTGCCTTGATATTTGTGGCCTTGCCGTCGACACCAACCCGAATGCTAACAAAGACCCGCCCTTTCAGCCCTTTGCTCATAGCGCTGAAAGGATAAATTACCGGCGGCGCATGAATAACCCTTGGCGGGGAATCCACATCTTTGAGATTAAATGTCAGATCGTCAATATCTATGTCAAACCCTTCAGTTGAAACCATTTCAACCGCAAGGCCGCCAGCGCCGCCTTCGCTCGTATCAAAGGCGAACTTGGGAGCATCCGGTTTCTGTTGTAAAACAGAGTCCATTTTTGGCTCAGGGATTCGTTTGAGTTCTTTTTGCCTTAATTTTTTTTCTTTCTGCTCTTCATGGGGCTTAGGCGCCTCGCGGGCTGTGAGCATGTACTGGGACTCTTTTCTGGTTTCCCTGTCTCTGTCCGCTATCCGCGTCAAGGCCGGCAGACCCATAAAAAGTATGGCGTTAATCACCGCAGTGAGAATGAAAATTATGACAATATTTTTGGGCCGCCAGACGGTGTATAAAGTTGATTCCATTGTAATTACCTCTATTCAGGTTTTTCAGCAGAGATGCTCAGGTGCTTTATGCCGGCCGCGCGGCAGTAATCCTGCACTTTAAGCGTTATCTCCGTGCGACTGTCCTTATCCGGCGAGATCACCACACGCCCGTCGGGGTTCTCCAGTAGAAATCGTTCCATCTGGCCCTGTACATCGCGGATATCAATCTCACGACCCCCGATATATATCGAGTTTTCACGAGTAATGCCCAGAATGAGATTGGTCTTATCTTTCTTCTCAGCCGTTTCGGCAATAGATTTCGTGACAATAACCCCTGATTGTTTTACAAAACTGGCGGTCACCAGAAAGAAAATGAGCAGAATAAAAATCATATCGATCAGGGGCGCCATATTGAGTTCTGTCGTATCAGATCTTCGATCGCTTTTTATGGTTCTTTTCATAACAATTCACCTATATTCCTTTGGCATCGATTCGTGGAGCGACACTTACATTATCAACGCCGGCAAGTTTACACTGATCCATCACCTGAATGACGCGCCCGATGGAACTGTCTTTATCCGACGCAATCACCACAGTCCCTTTGGGTACATCTAAAAGGAACTGTTCCATGTATGCCCGAACGGTGCGGACATCATATACTCTGCCTTCAATAAAAACCCTGTTATCGTGACCGACCTCTACAGTTACATTTGTCTTCTTTTGAGAATCGGGCTGCACCGGAGCGGGTTTAGGTTTTTTCATTTCGACCCCTGATTCCCTGGAAAAGCTGGTTGTTACCAGAAAGAAAATCAGCAGAATAAAGATCATATCTATGAGCGGAGCCATGTTGATTTCAGACTCCATTCGACGACGACCGCCCTCAATTATTTTCTTCATAACAACCTCTCTGTCTGTAATGTATTGCGTTTTTCTGAAATGCGCATAATGTTTAAGCCTCTCCGCTCTCTATCTCTTTGTGGGACCTTTGAAGCCCCAGGCAAAAGCGCTGTATCCGGTCCTCAAGATTATTTGAGCGACGCAGGAGAAAATTGGCCAGAAACAGGCCGGGAACGGCTATCACAAGACCGGTTTGTGTTGTGATCAGCGCTTCGGAGATCCCGGAGGCAAGGGCCCTGGCGTCTCCGGTTCCTGATGTCGCGATTACCATAAATGTTGTGATCATGCCTGTTACTGTCCCCAGAAGCCCCAGGAGCGGTGCTATGCCTGAAAGAACAGCGATAGACTTAATGGAACCCTTGATAAACCTCACCTGGCGCATTTTCAGAACTTCAAGAATACTTTTGTCCAGATCATCGTCAAAGGTCCGCTTTGAAAGAAACACGCTGATGATCTCTCTCTGCCACGCAGCCGCCGTAAAATCCGGTTTTCCTATGGACTGTAAACACTCCAGGATAGGCCTGTCGCCTTTTGTAAAATCGTGCATCTCCACGATCTTCTTCACTACCAGAAAAAACATGATCACGGAGACCGCCAAAAGCGGGTACATAACGAAACCGCCGGTTTCTAAATGCTCAAAAGTTCTGTCAAAAAGATCTAGTAACATTTTATTCCTCGCTGGGAATGACAGCGCTGCTCATGGTTACGGCAAAAGCGGTGCCTTTCTCTTCCATATCACCCACGATCTTATCAACACGGCGGGAGAGCATATGATGAATAAGTATCAACGGAACAGCCACTGTCAGACCGAACTGGGTGGTCAGCAGGGCCTCGGAAATTCCGCCGGCCATCGCATTCGCATCCCCTGCCCCCTGGGCTGTAATAACCTTAAAGGTATTGATCATACCAGTTACTGTTCCAAGAAGACCCAGGAGCGGGGCAATAGTCGCCAGCACTCCAAGTGTGGGCAGAAAACGCTCCAGTCGTGGCGTCTCTCTCAGTATTCCTTCCTGCAGTGCGTTTTCAAGAACCTCCCGGTCTGCCCCAACATGTCCAAGGGCCCCCTTCAGCATACGGCAGGTAGGCACCCTGCTATGTTCATCACAGGTTATGCTGGCCTGCTTCCAGTCTCCGTTTTCCGCCATTCCTGTAATTTGTTCCGTGATATGGTCCGTGCTAGACCTGGTCCTATACAATACGAAAAACCTTTCGATAATTATCAGTATAGCCAGAAAACCGACAGCAGCAATGACATACATAATTATGCCGCCCTCCTCCAGCTTATCAACCAGATCTATCTTTTTGGTATAAGAGGCGAATGCCCCGCCGCGAGACGGGTCAATTGGAAGGATGTTCGATTTTCCATCAAAGTATTCACTGATTGCATTAAGAGCGGATCCCGGAACATTGCCCGGAACTCCGATCATGCGTATCCCGTCCGGCTCTGGTCTAAGAAATCCTGTTTCTCCATCCTCCTTACGAAAGTAGGTTGTAAACATTCCTGCACGAAGGATTTCACCAGTTGCATTTGTTCCATCAGGGGCCACAAATTCACCTGTACGTAATTTAATGGCTCGTGTGGCCTCCAGCTCTTCAAAGTAGATGTCTATTAAAGCCCTGATCCCCTCAAGACCGGGAACCTTGTCAGGATCACGTAAATTTTCGATAACATTGATTCGTTCAGGGATTTCGGCTGTGATTGGATTATCACGGACCATGCTTTCTGCCTGTTTTGCACCCGAACGAAGTGTGCCCTCGACCTCCTCCACATCCTGTTGCTCCTCCAGCAGCTCTGCTTCCATCTTCGCCTGAAGCGCCAGGAGGTCTTCATATTGTTTTATAAGGGCTTTGTGTTTATTTTCCAGAATCTTGTTTTCTTCTCTGAGTTTTGCCGCTTCCTTTTGCATTTCCGAACGGTCCATTGAGATGAGTCTCTCTGTCAATGCCGCGTCCTGCTCTGCCCGGCTCATTTCCTGGTCTATCTCTTTTTCCACCCTTTGCCAGGCTTCCTGCGCCAGCGCGTTTCCTTCAAAGAAAACCAGAATCAGGCAAAAACACAACAATAATATATACTTAAATTTATTAGGTTCCATTATCTCATTCCTCCTACAGGAATATTAATCAGGCCTATAGTCCTCTCACGCCTTGCCATTTGCAGAGCCCTGTTGATCTCTCTCTCAAAGTTTTTGGGCAGTGGCTCCCATGTTCTGGTACTGGTGTTCCACCATCCGATCTTTTTGCCGTCCAAAGATATGTAAAACATGCTTACTCTGCCAAAACGAAGAGTGGTCACCTCTGTCTCTTTTCTGTCAATCATCAAAGTGACATCTGAAGTTCCAACCTCCTTGCCGTAGTTGGCTTCTATTTCCAAAACGCTTAAGACCTGACGAAGTTTCTCGGCAAGGGTATTGTGGGGGTCATTCATGGTGATTTTGGCGTCTTTTACCCCCTGGGCTCTTACCGCTTCATAGAAGGGTAAATCCGACGAAATATACCTCTCCAAACGGACCAAAACCTCGTTTTCCAGGTAGGGTTCAAGCCCTTCTCTGACCTTTCTTGCCTCGAGTTTCTTGGTATTTAGCAACGCTATTTCCTGATTCAATCTATCAATATAGATGCTGTATTTCTGAATCTGGTAATCCAGCCACGTGTTTGTAGTCTGCTTTGTCCGGATTTCAGAGACAAGGTCTGCTTTGTCTGATGTCCAGTTCTCAACCTTTTCTTGTGCCTGCTCTTCTCTTTGAATGGCATTTTTCATTCGATTCTCTGTCTTTTCAGGATCAGTCTGAGCTGACACGGTGAGATTCACTGTCAAGAATATGACGATAATGGAAAATAAAATGCGTTTGATCATTTCTGTCCTCCCTGTTTATTGTTAAAACCAAGCGGCACGGGTTCCTGCTATATTCATGGCGGAGTATCAATCAAAATTCTTTTGGCCATGCACACTTTGAATCATCAATTTTCTTCAGGCATTATTGAGATGCCTACCAATGTAATCATGCTTACGGCTGTAATCATACTTACAGTTGTAATCTGTGTCAAGAAAAATTTTTATTCCCAATAAAAAACCTGATCATCTGAAAGGTTTAGCTAAGAGGTATAGATGTAATTATTTGATATGATAAGCAATTATAGGTTTAAGGTATAAAAGCGACAGGTTTTAGAAGATTAAAAAAGGAATTAAAATTATTGCACTCGTAAAAAGTCGATTTCCCTGGTTTGTCATTCCGGAACTTGTTGAAAATC
>CAZJOB010000109.1:0-8317 GCA_964547435.1 uncultured Desulfatiglans sp.
GCATAAATATACCATGGAAACAACAGTCGGCATCTTTCTTGTTATCGGGCTGCTCTTAATCGGTTACATGACAGTGAACCTTGGCCATGTCTCTTTTCTGGGTGATGACACATACACTCTTTCCGCCCGTTTCACCTCGGTAAACGGCCTGAGAACAGGCAGCCCCGTTTATATGTTAGGCCTTGAGGTTGGAAAGGTGGTCAGACTTACTATGGACCAGGAATCCCAGAAAGCGGTGGTTGAAGTGCGGATACAAAAAGGAATTAAGATATATGACGATGCCATTGCCTCTATTAAAACCGAAGGGTTGATTGGAGGAATGTATCTCAGCATTGATCCGGGAGGTGCAGGAAAAATTCTCAACCCCGGAGGAACAATTACCGAAACGCAACCGGCTGTGGACATCGTGGATCTTATCAGCAAGTATGCGTTTGGAGATGTGGAAAAATAATAAACTCATTAGCAAGCTAAAAGAGGTAACCTATGAAAAGGCAGATAACAGTATTGAATATCACCATACTCTTGTTGTTTTCTCTTCCTTTATATGCCGGTACAGCCCTGGACACGGTTCAAGGCAATGTTGATAAAGTGCTTGAGATCTTACGCGATCCAAAGCTCAAAGTTACGGCGGCTGAAGAGATCAAAAGAGAAAAACTCAGTCTCATCTATGAACACATGTTTGATGATGTTGAATTTTCAAAGCGCGCCTTGGGCAGACACTGGAACAGTATAAACTCCGCCCGGCAACAGGAGTTTGTCCAGCTTTTTCGACAAGTGATAGAAATGGCATACATCGATCATATCCTTTCTTACAGCAACGAGAAGGTTGTTTTTGACCGGGAAACCATAGTCTCGGAAAGCAAGGCCGAGGTACAAACGAGAATCGTCACCTCATCAAAGGAGATCCCTGTCTCTTACAGGATGATTATGAATGACAGTGACTGGAAAGTGTATGATGTCGCCATAGAGAACGTGAGCCTGGTTCTGAATTATCGTAGTCAGTTTAATGAAATTCTGGCAAAAGACACGTTCGAACATTTATTTGAAATCCTGAGAGAGAAAGTAAAGGTAAAATCGAATTAACAATTTAAATCGGAGAATAGTAATGAAAATAAAACCATTAAAGGAATTATTAAATTGAATCAACACCATAAAAAAATTGCAGTCCTGATCATTGTCGGAATTGTTCTTCTGATGCTGTTTCGGGGGTATAAGCAGCAGGCAGCCCCTGTTTCTCTGGATTACACTGAATTTATAAACATGGTTGAAAGCGGAAGCATCAGCCAGGTCACCATACAGGGGGACAGCATATCAGGTTTATCGGCCAGCGGGCCTTTTAATACATATGTCCCGGAAAATCCCGAACTGATTAAATTAATCAGGAATAAAGGAATAAAATTATCATTTAAACCTGAAAAAGTCTCCTCTTGGTTGAGAATATTCATCACCTGGTTCCCGATGCTTCTACTGATAGGGGTGTGGATATTCTTCCTGCGCCGTAATCAGGGCGGAGGAGGACAGGCCCTTTCCTTTGGAAAGAGCCGGGCAAGACTCATGTCGGATTTACAGGAAAAGGTCACATTCGCGGATGTGGCAGGAATTGATGAAGCAAGGGAGGAATTGCAGGAAATCATAGACTTTCTCCGCAATCCTGAAAAATTTACCCGGCTGGGAGGAAGGATACCTAAAGGTGTTCTTCTCACGGGAAATCCCGGCACGGGAAAAACCTTACTTGCCAAAGCCATAGCAGGGGAGGCGGGTGTACCATTTTTCAGCATAAGCGGATCTGATTTTGTGGAGATGTTTGTAGGTGTTGGCGCTTCACGGGTAAGAGACCTCTTTATTCAGGGCAAAAAAAATGCTCCGTGTATCATATTCCTTGATGAGATAGACGCGGTTGGCCGCCGGAGGGGCGCGGGTCTGGGTGGCGGCCATGATGAAAAAGAACAGACACTCAACCAGTTGCTTGTTGAAATGGATGGTTTTGAATCCAATGAGGGTGTCATCCTGATCGCCGCCACAAACAGGCCCGATGTGCTTGATCCCGCCCTTTTGAGGCCCGGCCGCTTCGACAGGCAGATACTTGTCCCTCTTCCTGACATAATGGGGAGGATGGGGATTATAAAAGTCCATACAAAAAAAACACCCCTGTCGAATAATGTTGATATTAGTTCCCTCGCGAGAGGCACCCCGGGATTTACCGGCGCTGATATTGAAAATATGGTGAATGAAGCCGCGCTGATGGCAGCGAAGCGCGGAAAGGACAAACTGGATATGATTGACTTTGAAGATGCCAGGGACAAGGTCATGATGGGACCTGAGCGGAAAAGCATGATTATCAGTTATGAAGAGAAAAAAACCATTGCCTATCATGAAGCAGGGCATGCCCTTGTAGCCATGCTTCTTCCCGGTACAGATCCGATACATAGAGTAACTATTATTCCCAGAGGCCAGCACCTTGGGCTTACACAGCATCTGCCGGTGGACGAAAAACACATGTATCCGGATGATTATCTGGCTGATAACATATGTATATCAATGGGAAGCAGGGCGGCGGAGGAGATAGTGTTTAATATTCAGACCACGGGATCTGAGGACGATATTAAAAAGGCGTCTGACCTTGCAAGAAAAATGGTGTGCGAGTATGGCATGAGTGAAGTGGGACCCCTTACCTTTGGCAAGAAGGATGAACAGATATTCCTCGGCAGGGAGTTCACCCGGCACGGGGATTACAGTGAAATGACGGCAAAAAGGATTGATAAGGAAACCAGGGATATCGTAATGAGGGCCTATAAAAAGGCATCACAGCTTATTAATGATAACCTGGCCGCGCTTCACAGAATGGCTGACTCCCTTTTGGAGAAAGAGACTTTGAATCGCGGTGAGATTGAGGAATTAATGGCCGGCGTAACAAAGACCTTACAGGAATAGGTCTTTGTCTGTAAAGGCTGAACAGCAAATTTGGGTTTTAGTCCCTGAGTTAGATGTCTACATTTTTTAATCGAAAGGTAAAGGAGGTATTATTATGGCAGAGGTAATGACAACCAAAGAAATAGCGAAGTATTTAAAATTACATGAAATAACAATATGTAAATTATCCAAGGAAGGTAAAATCCCTTCCCTCCGGATCGGAAGAGTCTGGCGGTTTGATAAACAAGCAATTGATCAGTGGATAGCTAAAGGATAAATAATATGCCCTCTATAAAACAACTCCAAAGCAGATTATTAATTAAAAAGAGTGCCCTGAATAAAGTGAACTTGAATATTAAAAAGGTTGATAATGGCAATAATAATATAGTGTTAAGAAGACTTAACAATGAAAAAGGAACTTTGGACAGTGATATCAGAAAGCTGGAAAGACAACTGATTAAAGAAAATAAAACCTCCATGGAGAAAAAATATTAATTCCCTTGGCTGGAGAAAGGTCTAAATGCAAAAAATTAAGGCGCTTCAATAAAAATGAAGCGCCTTAATTATATTGTCTTTATAAGAATACTCTAGGCAGTCTTTACATTTGTCGCAGACGGACCTTTTGGTCCCTGTTCTATGTCAAAGGTGACCTGTTCTCCTTCTTCAAGACTCTTGAACCCGTTTGATACGATTCCTGAATGATGAACAAAAAGATCAGGACCATTCTGCTGCTCGATAAAACCGAAACCCTTACGGTCATTAAACCACTTTACTGTTCCATTAGCCATGGTGACATCCTCCTTCCAAAATATATTTCATGTTTCAATGCTTAAGGATGCCACTATTAATAAGTTTTTTCCTTCAGAACGAAACAGGCCCACCAAAACAGGCAGGCCCTATTGATGTTAAAAGAATACTCCGTATAGAATAAAAAAGCAAGAAATAAATTAAAAAATTTAAAATAAATAGATTTTTTCCAGTAATAGTTAGATATTGCTGATAAATTATACCTTTTGCTGATTAAATTTTTTAACAACTTGACTATTTTTATTAAACAAACTATAATTTAACCAATTTTATTTCTTATAATTGTAAATTATAATTTTTATCAAATTTAATCCATAAGTGTTGTTTATTTTCCATAAAAATTATTTCTTATTAAAAATATATGATAATTGAGGTGATGAGATGGCAGAGAAAAAACCCAAAACTCCAAGGAAAAGTACCAGGGCGAAAAAAAAAGACCCTGCAATGGATTTTGAACTACTAAAAGAAAAATTCAAAGAAAAAAAATCTGTTCATTATAACATGTCCGGTTCATTCAAAACGGACGATGTTATTGATCATGATACATTCGGTAAAGGGGTTGTAATAAATTCTTCATATGAAAAAATAGATGTTGTTTTTTATGATAAACTTCGCACACTTGCATGTGATCGATAGGCAGCGGTACAGATAACCATGAGAAAATTATTGGCAAAAGGCAGAGAAAAAGATTACTTCTGTGATCTCGTATCTGAGGATGTTGTAATTACTTTAAAAATCAGACCTTCGCTTAGTCTGGAATCAAAGGGTGAGATGTTTGTGAAATGCAATCAATCGGAGTGCCAGTATATCGACAATAATCAATATCCCTGCCCTCTGTGTCTTGATCTCTTTGCCGATGAAATTGAAAAGCGGGAAGAAAAGGCAAGGAAAAGAAATTTGAATTACTATAATTCCGGGGAGCAGTCATTATCTTCCGATTCATGATCAAATATATAGCCGACTGACCTGAGACTTTTAAAATGAATGGGTTTTTTGGGATTTTGTTCAAAATACTTGCGAAAT
The DNA here is from genome assembly GCA_964547435.1 of uncultured Desulfatiglans sp. Taxonomy (GTDB): domain Bacteria; phylum Desulfobacterota; class DSM-4660; order Desulfatiglandales; family HGW-15; genus CAZJOB01. Next base: position 4,741 of record CAZJOB010000109.1, read on the forward strand.
CTCACAATAAAATTATCAACTGTGCGCGTTGTAGTGCCCCTGGCATAACCCCAGCCGATCTCCAGAAGCTTTTTTCTCGAAAGGGGTTTACCGCGGTTGGCAATAAAAAGCCTTAAGAGTCTGGCCTCCTGTTCTGTCAGCCTGATCTTGCCGGAGAAACAACTCGCTTCCAGTGTCTGAAAATCGATCACGTTTTCACCAAATCTATAGAACCGTGGGAGAGAGGATATACTGTTTTCCTTTGAACCGGATTTTTCCCTTGCCCAGTCGCCTCTGGTCATAAGCCGTTCCACACGCAGTAAAAACTCATCCAGATTAAATGGCTTGGCGAGGTAATCGTCGGTTCCATAGGAGAAACCCTTTACCCTGTCGTCAGGCGCGCCTTTGGCCGAAAGAATCAGAACGGGAATCCTTTCATCTTCAAGACGAATATTCCTGAGCACTGACAGCCCGTCAATCTTCGGGAGCATAATGTCCAGGACAATCAGGTCCGGCTCCCATTCCTTCCATTTCAGAAGCGCTGATCTTCCATCCGTAGCTACCATGACATTATAACCCTTCAGGGTCAGGTTCAGCTTCAGACCTTCAGCCAGGTGTGACTCATCCTCCACTACCAAAACACGTTTTTTTCTTGAATCTGCCATTAAGAATCCTGCTTCCTGAACGCTCCAAACCTTTTAAAGGGTAGAATCAGAGAAAATACAGACCCTTTATTCTTTCCTTTTGACGCAGCAATAATTTTCCCTTCGTGCATTCTGGCGATACTCTCAACCAGGTGCAGGCCGATGCCTGTGCCTTTAGCGGTCATATCCTTTGAACGGCCTGTCTGGTAAAATTTCCTGAAGATCTTCTTGATTTCCGACTTTGGAATCCCTATCCCGTTATCCTCAAAGTGAATTCCCATCCTTCTGACTCCGGGCCTGAAGGTGATGTCTATTCGCGGTATTTCAGATTCATTGTACTTTATTCCATTGGTTATAAGATTCATCAAAAGCATCTCATAAAGAGAGGGGCTGACAGGATATAAAAATGCCTTTCCCGAAGGGTTATGTATTCTTATTTCGCTGCCAGTAAAGATGTGACTGTTTTTCTCAATAAATTCCTCTGTCAATTGAACAAGATCTTCTAAAACAAGCTTTTCTTCATATGCCCTGCTTTCAATCCTGGCGAGGTCAAGAATCCGGGTTATATTGTTTGACAAGCGGTCGGCATCCTTGACCATATATTCGATATATTTGATCTGTTCTTCTCTGGATAACTCGTGTTTCTTAAATGTCTCCAGATAGAGTTTCAATGAGGTGACAGGCGTCTTCAGCTCGTGAGTAAAATTATCAATAAAATTTCGCTGAAGCCGGTAAAGCTGAAAGGTCTTCTGGTTATATATAAATATAAAAAACAGACCAATAAGTATAACGCCCACCAGAATGGAAAGCACGAGGATAACCACCCAGGTCTGAGAAGACAGGGCCTGCTCCGGCCCTAAATTGGCTTTTTCCAGGACACTCTTTAGTCCTGTGCTTACCTCTACATACCAGTAGATATACAGGACGAGTGAAAGGCACACGGCAATCACGGAAAAGATAAAAACGCATAATGGATGAAAAAACCACTTTAACTGTTTCATTGTTCAGGACCCTGTCATACCCCATCAGTCTCTAGGAGGATGTCCGAGAATGCATTTGTGTGCCCTTTTCGTCATTCCCGCGCAGGCGGGAATCCAGTCATTTCAAGCCCTTATAGATTCCCGCCTGCGCGGGAATGACACCTTGAGCTATTCTCGGACAGCCTCCCAGGAAGATATCAATTAATGATTCTATTCCCATAAGGGTTTAAATACAATCATTAAAACCGGATTACAGTTCTGCATGTCCTGATAACTTGCATGGGACTTCAAGTATCTTATTGGGAATATTCAAGGCCTTGACTATTTTTTCTTCTTTTTTAGCGGCCCTGCTCAACGGCTGGTATAATGTGCCGGGTATTCTTTTATCTCCGAAAATCCTGCATCTCAGATACTCTTTCCCGCTGAAGAAAAGAACCAGAGCGGAGGCAGCCAGGGCAACAAGTCCCATCCTGCCGAATTGATCCCGAAACATCCTTTTTGTCCTCGCCAGCAGGATCTCGCTCTGCCTGTTCTGCACAAAAAGGGTGGACGCAGGCAGAAAATAACGCATCATTTTAAGCCTCTTTTTAAAGTTATTCAAACGGCTCCGGACAAGTTCATCTGTGTGTTCCTTGCAGTACTGATGGCCCATAAGAGTCGTTTCAACAGCCCGCAGCATGGATGCCCCGTTCCGGTTGTAATCTATCTCAAAGGCAAGCCTTAATAAAGATTCGGTTTCATCCCCGGTAAAGTTGTCATGATGAAACCATATCTTTCCCTGTCCATGCTGGGATTCATAGGGGATATCCTTTATAAGTTTACCCTGTCTCTCATAATCATCGTACAATTTGGTCCCCGGAATAGGTCCAAGGGGTGAAAACTGCAGATAATCAGGCCTAAGAGATGTCACAAAGTCCACATCTTCCCAGATATTCATTTTGTCATGTTCCTCAAAAAAGAGTATCAGAGACGCCAGAACGCTGATTCCCCTTTTCTTTAATTCAGCGAAAAGGACCCGAAAATCAGTTCCCCTGTTCTTGGCGTAGATCTCCTTTTTGGATTCAACGCCAATCCAGATAAATGTCACTCCCATGCGCACAAGGATATCAAGATCCCCGATCTCCCTGAGAGTTTCAGCGGAACTGAAGATAGCAAAATTAAACTGGCGGTTATTCTTTTCCATCAGTTCCAGCAATTCAAGGGCGCGGTCCCTGCTTTTTAAAAAATTCTCATCCAGAACCCCGAATTCGGTTATGCCCATTTCATCCTCATACCGGCAGCAGACATCAAAGATATCCTTTCCTGTTTTCATATAGGGAATATAACCGTCAAAGAAATGTGAAGTCGCGCAGAAGCGGCATTTATTTACACAGCCTACGCCCGTAATAAGTATCCCCGAGTCGGAAGCCCAGGGAGTCCCCATGACCTGCCTGTTGAAGGAACTGTACTGTAGCGGATGCCTTATGGGTTTATCCGCCTTTTCACCAAAGAGTCTTCTCAGAAAATATACCCCTTCACCCTTACACAGATAATCATAATCAATAAGAGATTCGATACCAGGTATATTTACGCCATGGCCTCCCAGAATGATCTTAGATCGCGGTGATAATTCACGAATGGCCTTTGCCATGGCCTTTGCCTTTTTAAAGTTGGGGATGATAAAACTGATACCGATATAATCATACCCCTTTTTCAGTTCCTGCTTGAACCGTTTGAAAGTGGGAAAATCCAGAATAGCTGTCGGCATGTCAATATTTTCTGCCAGAAAATAGAGTCCCTGGCTTCCGTGGTTGAATCTGTAGGAAAAGATTCCCTGCTCCCTTGTCACCTGATTGTGAAAAAGTTCCATCTTGTTCTCTTTTTCGCCATATTCATCATCAACCCCGTATGGGCCGAAAACCGAAGTAAGTAAAAATTTCATAGAATCTCCCTGTCTGATATTAATTGTTTTTTATAAGTTTAAAATATTTTTCT
>CAZJOB010000109.1:8327-9896 GCA_964547435.1 uncultured Desulfatiglans sp.
TTTAACATAGGCACGATACATCAAAATGAAGAAAAGGTTTGTAAAACAAATGTAAAAGCAGTATTCTTTTCAACCAATTCAACTTTTGCGAGGAGGTAATATGGCTTCTTCAATGTACGCAGAATGTCTGGTAACCGACCCCCATAAACACGTAATGGAAATAGCAGATAAAACCGGCAAGACCGCGAAGGACATTGTTCCCGGGGTCAAAACCACCCATCTCATGAGTGCAGACGAAAGCAGTCAGCAGGGATTTTTTTATGTGGACTGCATGTGGCTCTGGGAGGGTGCGGCCAAAGAACCTGTGGGAGTGCCCCACACCCATGATTTTGATCACGTTATCTGTTTCGCAAGCGGGCATATTGACGACCCTCTGGACTTCGGGGGAGAAATCCATGTCTGGCTGGATGGCAACAAAGAGATCATCAGGCAAAACAGTATTATCTTTATACCGGCAGGCGTGGTGCATGGCCCGATACTGTTCAATAAGATTATTCGCCCCACCTTCTTCGCGACACTAGCCATTACGCCTGAGTACACCCGCGCTGTTGTTCCGCAGATAACGCAACCGGCCACGAAAAAGAGATATGCCATAGTGGATGAGCTTTATAAGACCTTCGGGATTGACGCGAACAAGGATAAAGATGCGCCCCCGCCGCCTCCGCCGAATCCAAACCTGAAGGGCGCGCGTATTATGCATATCGAGGAGGACAGGGTGCCGGGGGCATTCTACGTAGATTTTGTCTGGATATTTGAGGGGACAGGCGCCGCACCTGCGCCCTCTCACGATCACGCATGGCCGGAGCTTCTGGCCATGGCAGGGGCCGAACCGACCAGACCTCGTGAACTGGGAGGAGAGATGTCCATAGTCCTTGGAGACGAGTATCATGCAACGACCAGGAGTACGCTGGTCTGCATTCCAAAACAACTGGCTCACTGCCCGTGGGAGTTCCACGACATCAAGTCGCCGACACTGGTATTTTCGGCAGGGCCGTCTCATATGTATACGGGCTCACATAAAAAAGATTAGAATATTTGCGCTCGTAAAAAGTCTATTTACTTTTTTTGTCATTCCCCGACTTGTTGAAAATCCCGATGCTGTTTTCGGGGCCTGCCAGGCCGTAGCCTCCCTGACCGCCAATTTATCCCGCCATAGCTTTATGCGACGGCGGAAGCTTGAGCGACGGTGGTTGGCGAAGGTTGGATCGGGGAATCCAGTGATTTCAAGTACTTATAGATTTCCGCCCCCGTATCAAGTACGGGGCAGGCTTCAATCGCGGGAATGACGTTTTTTGCACTTTTAAGAGTACAACAAAGGAATAATGCCCTGTTTTATTGAGAAAATTGCAAAGCAAGTACCTACAGCCGTGCCCGATGCCTGTCACCCTGAGCGAAGCGAAGGGTCTCTATTTTATGACCAGTCACATGCCAGATCATGCCATCAGGGAATAACAGATTTATGAGAGATTCTTCGCTTTGCTCAGAATGACAATTTTAAAATTATTGAATTCGTTAAAAGTCAGATTTTTGTTTTTTTCGTCATTCCCGCGAAGGCGGGAATCCAGTGTT
>CAZJOB010000110.1:0-9853 GCA_964547435.1 uncultured Desulfatiglans sp.
ACCTCTTCGCGGAGACCTATGCGAAACCAAGCTGCTTTTGACTTCCTTGGAAGTCGAAAAACACCATTTTTCGTCATTCCGGCGAATGGAGACTGCCCCGGCATGACTGAAGTCGGGGGAATCCATTCATTTCAGACACTTATAGATTCCCGCCGGAGTTGATTCACGGACTTGATTCGGGGCGGGAATGACGTTTTAGGGCCTTTTTACGATTTCATCAATTTTAACTTCAGTGATTAAAAATGAATAAGATCATTCTCCACTTCAGGATATATTTGGTCTATTCGTTCCTGTATTTTTATAGTTCTGCTCAGGGCGGATGCTATCCGGCAATAAAGCGGCGCATCCTCCATAATCCTGTCTTTGCGGTCTTTAAGGTATTTCTGCAACACCTGATAACCTCCAATGTGATAATTCCACACCTCCGGCGCTATCCCTTCAAAATATTTATCCTTATTGATATAGACACGCTGTTCATCTTCATTATAGATAACCTTTTCTACACGATCGTTTTCTCCGCTGCCCTGGTATTTTGCAACAGGCAGATCAAGCGCCGGGCTTTTAAGCAGGTGCAGATCAGCCAGTTCTTTACCCAGTTTGCCTATATCTATAAATAGCTCATAATCAGCGGTAAAAGGCACACGAGGAAAATCTATCTTTAAAAATTCAGCATATTTCTCTCGATAGATATTGCTGTAGAACACGCCATAGATATAATAAAGGATATCTTCCGGTGAGGGCCTTTCCCCATAAACCGATTTCAGTTTTTCAAAAATGGCAACTGGAATATTCGGCTCTTTTTCGTTTTGTTGCTGACTGAATAGGGTTTTTTGGGTTTTATCGGAATATAGGTATAAAGGAAATAGCAATTCACCACCGCGATAATACAGATTAAAATCAATAATATTTTCTGACATAAAAACAAGATTCCATGATTGTTCTAGCCCAACAACTTGACCTGCTCTTCCAACTGTTAATCCTATATTATCTTCCAGCATATGCCGCATTATCTCTGGGCGCGGCATACACTGGAATCCCCTACTTTTTCCTGTATAGTATGTGTATCTGATATCAAAAGGACGATAAAGTATCGGACAAATATTGCATTTATCAGGCCCGCTATCCTTTAAATCTTTTTGTGCAAGCTCCACTTTCCAGTCTCTTGCATCTTTTCCAAGTCCATAAGCCTGACGTGCCAATTCAGGTTCAAGTCTAGTAAAATTCAATACGGTGTTCCACATATCATATTTGGACCACCTTATAGTCAGCGCATCTCTTGCTGTAACAATACCCACACAATTGTGAGGGAATATTTCATTTACTTTTTTCCATTCAAGATATTGTTGGATTTTTTCAGTATTTCTTTTCACCAAAAAATAATAAGGCGTTTGTGGGTCTATTTTCACATAATTCCCTTTTTGGAAATCACGTTGATCCAGCCAATCATATTTTTCTTCACGCAACCCATACAGGTCAGAATGAAATACCTCTGCTTCCTTTGGCTTCTTATTCTTTACAAAAAGTGCGATCGCCACACCCTGGCGGATATCAAAGACATTCTCATCTTTTTCGCCCTCAGGTGTTGTCTCCTTTTTCAGGCTGTTGCCGTGCAGATCGAGGATATAAATCTCATCAAATGTCTTCATCAAGCTCTGTCGCATCCCGCGAAAAGTCGGGTTATCCAGATAACTGTGATTTGTGATCATGCCCACAATGCCGTAACCGGAAATCTGGATCTTCCACTGGGCAAAACGCAGGAATTTAACGTAATCATCCTGCAGCCATTTGGGATTTTTCTCGCCCAGCGGTTTTCCATCCACCTTGTAATAACTCTGTGTGCCATCAATATCTTCCTTAAGCAGCCGTTCAGTCCATTCGTTTATATTGGAAGAGATACCGCTATAGGGCGGATTTCCCAAAATCACCAGCACTGGCTGTTCTTTTTTTACCTTGCCCGCCAGATGACTTTCTTCACTCAGGGATGAGAGACCCGGAATGGCTATCTGTTTTATCTCTTCCATTTCCAGGGTATTGGTCAGGTAAAGCTTAAAACGTTCGTCGTCAGCCAGCTTATACCCGAGTTCATCAAGGATGAAACCGATCTTTAAATGCCCGATGGCATAAGGCGCCATCATCAGTTCAAAAGAGTAAAAATCGGCAAGAATATGACTTCTGATCCATTGATGCAACCCGCCTGAACCATATTTTGACCTGAATTCATCTGCTGCCAGACGAATGGCCTCAACAGGAAAGGTCAGGGTGCCCCCGGCAGGATCAAGCAGTTTTACCTCTTTGCTTGCAAGGCCGTCCGCCAGGTTAAAATGAGATTTCAGAATGGAATGAACAGACCGGACAATATAACCTACAACAGGTTCCGGCGTGTAATAAACTCCGCGTCGTTCACGTATTTCAGGGTCGTAAGTTGCCAGAAACGTCTCATAAAAATGAACGATAGGGTCCCGGCCCTTTCCGGTCTCCTGGTATTCATGCAGGATCTTGCCGGCATCGGTAACATTCAGTATTTCAGCAATGTCATCGACAATAACCTGCAAAGATTTTGGCGGCTCTTCAAAAGAGATAAAGTGGAACACATCACGCAGGATACCGATTGTATGGGGAATGTAGTCATAAGCAAGTTTTCGATTGAATTCATCTCCTTCGGGCCTGACTCTGGTTCTGGCGGCAAACAGTCCATAGGTAATGGTCTGTGCGTAGAGATCTGCGAACTGTTTTTCTGTTAAGGCGGCAATCAGATATTTTTTAAAAGCCTCAAAAAATCCCACGAGTTGCTTATGGCCCTTGCTGCCGTTTTCTTCCATCTCTACAGAGATAACTTCATCGCGTAAAAAGCGTGTGCGTTTGGCCAGTTCAACGGCCAGAGTGCGTGCATTGTGCACTTTGGGCAGAGAAAAGGAGAAAAACAGGTCCAACAGATCTTTAAATTCCTCAACATTTATCAATGGCGGCGTTGTCTGTAATTTTTTAGCAATAACAGACCGCCCGATCATCACCTGTGCAATGCGCTGCCCGTCACGGTAAAGCCGGAATTCATAAAAATTTGTAAGAATAACATTCGGGAAAGTGGATAAATAACGTTTTAACTGTTCAGAGCTTTCAATAATATCCAGATTTGTTATAGAGGGGTCTTTTGCTTCGATATAGCCGGTAATGTGATATTTGCCGTCCCAGACACGAAAATCAGGATTGCCTGCTTCGGTTTTTTTGGGAAGTACAGTAACATCGACACTCTTTATCTTCTGAATCTCTGCAAATTGTCTGATAAGGTTATCGAGATGTTTGTAATAACTTTCTTCGCGGGCATCACCATGTTTGGATGTATTGGTGAGATTCTTAAGATATTGTTCCAGTAATTTTTTCACGATCGCAGGTCCTTTGCCACGGTATGTTTACAATATAAAACAGCTTTTTACGAGTTCATCAAATATTGATGAGTTCGTAAAAATCCAATACATGATGGTCTTGTAAAAAGTCCCGAAGACGTCATTCCCGCGCAGGCGGGAATCCATAACTGACTGAAAACACTGGATTCCGGAATCAAGTTCCGGAATGACAAACCAGGAAATCGAACTTTTTGCGAGTACGTCATATATGTCATTCAGGCGAAAATAGCCTGCCCCGGCATGACTGAAGCCGGGGGAATCCATAAGTGTCTGAAATCGCTGGACCCCGGCTTTCGCCGGGGTGACGAAATATTACGATTTATGACTTTTACGAATGCAACAGATATTGTTGAACTCGTAAAAAGTCCAAAAAACGTCATCCTCGCGCGGGAATCTATAAGTACCTGAAAATACTGGATTCCCGCCCCCGTATCAAGTATGAGGCAGGCTCCATTCGCGAGAATGACAGAAAAAGCTAAAATCTGACTTTTTACGAGATCAACAAATATTAATATCAACAAAGTTACATTTAACATCGAAGGGCGAAATTTTAATTCAATCTTATCTATACATGCAAATCAGAGACCTGCTCTCAATATTTCATCTTTAGGTTTTATATAGATTCCTATTCGAATATTTCGTGAAAGTAATGTAGGCCAGCATCCGCTTTTTGTCAATGCAAGATCAAGATGTTGTAAGTATTTTAACATCCCTCTATAGCAATGAGCAAACCGGTTGCGGCCCCTTCCCTGAGCTTTTTTATTTCCTGATATTCTTCGGAGTTATACCACTCTTTTGCCTTTTCAAGAGAAGGAAACTCTATGAGCACAACTCTTTTATCAAAGGAATCTCCTTCAAGGGTTGCCATTTCACCTCCCCGCGCGATATACCTGCCTCCATACTTGGCAATTACACTTGGACTCTCTTCCAGATATCTTTTAAATCTTTCCCGATCGGTTACCTCTGCCTGTACAATCACGTATGCCGCCATATAAAAATTCCAATTCTTATATTAAAATACCACCCTTGATTATAAATTTATGCATGGAATTAACAATAAGCAGTTCCGTCAGCCCCTGATGAGATACCTTTTGGGCAAAGGATTCAGGGATGATTCCCCGTACAACGCCTCCGGCCTCCAGGACCGTATTGGCTACCTCACCCATCAGCCCCACGTCTGCGCCGCCATAGATGAGTTCATAGTTTGCCTGAGCCAGTGTCTTTCCAAGCTGCCAGGCCATATCAATATAACATGGATCAAAGCCCGGGCTTGATCCGCAGTTTACACAAATTCTCTTCATTTCATTATTTTTCCTCAAAACAGATCATAAAATTTCATTAAATACATTGGGCACACTAACAAAATCATCAGCCTAAAACAAGCAGCTTCGCTTTAGCCCGACTTTCGCTATTCAACGTTAAAAACAAGAAAATTCGGGGTAATTTGAAGTGTAACCAGGTGGCTGTCCAAGAATACATTTTTGTACCATTTTAGGCATTCCCGCGATTGAAGCCTGCCCCGTACTTGATACGGGGGTGGGAATCTATAAGTGATTGAAATGACTGGATTCCCGCCTGCGCGGGAATGACGCATTCGGCTATTCTCGGACAGTCTCCTAGATGAAATTGCAGGGTTGGATTTTTAAAATCGGTTGTAGTGAAGACCTGCCCCTTTGCGGAGTGGAAAAAATGATGGCAGAACAATAGCATGTCTCTGAGATCAACTGCCAGATATAAAGATGGCAAACAGCATCAATATAACAACTAACTGTTATTCAGGGCCTTTTGGTTTAAGAGATTCTTCGCTTCGCTCAGAATGACAGCTTTTGAATTAAGGGTCTTATAATAGTAGAGAACCGGAGGATTCAGGATGAAAGTATTAACAGAAGACACTTCTCTACATTGGAAAAATATATAACAACCAGAGTATGTTAATGTAGGGTCCAACCTGAGCCTGGCTCGACGTAGTACCGATTTTCCAAAATGAAGGCGGCTGTCGGCCTGCCAATGGTTGCTATGGGCACATACCGGGCAGACAGCCGCCCCTGCCTTGTTTTGGTTTGTTAATCTCAGGTTATGTGTCTTTTCTATTTTGCTGTTCCGGAAAGAAGGCCTTTGTATCCCTTGCCAATATCATTCCTTGCATCTGAATATACCTGAATCGTATCCAGAAATCTGCCTGCTTCAGTGGGTGTGACATATAATTCCATCGTATGTTTCTGTCCTGCCCCGATTTCAATTCCTTTTGAGTCTTCAGCAGAAAAATATTCTACCCCGTATTTGCTGGAATAGATCCTGGAGACTGTGAGCGGTGCATCCCCTTCATTCTCAATAACGATCTGTACCCTGTTCTTATTGTTCACTTTCAATTCACCGACATCTGTCTTCCTGGGGGTTATTCCTATAACACCCATGGGGATGGGATCTACATTGCCGACAATATGAATGACTGTTTCCTCTTTACCTTCCGGCCCCGTGAAAACAGTTATGGTTTTGTCAAATTTACCGGGGTATTTATAGGTGGTGTATGTTATTAAGAGGTCTGCACTTTCCCCCGGTTCAATAGCTGTTTTTGAAAGATCAACGCTGGTACACGCACAGCTCGTTACAGTATTTGCTATTGTGATTATCCCGCAGCCTTCATTTGTGAGGGTTATTTTCTTTTTAACCGGCGGACCTTCTTTTATGTTTCCAAAGTTGACCGAGGTTTCACTTACCTTGAGATCCGAGGCATCAGCAGAAAACGCAAAGGAAAATATACCAGCAAGCAAAATTATCAGAAACCGTTTCATATTCAATCCTTAAATATTAATGATTCACTATTTTTAATGAACAAGTTTTGACTTTTTATTGTAGTCAAAATCCTTGTCCTGCCCCTCAGTATGGCACTTCCTGCATACGTCTTCAGTTGCCTTATTAATATCATCAGCGCTTAAGGACTCCGTATGTTTTCTGCCGGGACCATGACAAGCCTCACACTGGACATCCTTGAGTTCCGGGGTGAGTTCCATATCAATATAACCCCCATCCTCATTGTAGGCCACCACATGACATCGAAAGCAACCCGGGTTTTCCTGTTTTTCCGCCCCCTGGGTCTTGAGGTTTTCAAATGCATTGCCGTGTTTGGTGGCTTTCCATTTTTCGGCTATGTCCGGGTGGCATTCCGCACATGCGGTGTAGCCAAGGTAGTCTCCAAGGATTTCGCTGCGCAGGCTGGTTCCCCAGCCTATGGCTGTAATAAATAAAATAAGTATTAATGTGTATCCAAAGCGGGTCATAATTCCTCACTCATATTAACAGTTGCAGTCATCAAGAGATTCAACCTTAAGGTGTTTTTTCAACTGGCGCAGCACTTTAACGTCTATGCCTTCAATATCAAGAAGCTCATCCAGATCAACAAATTCACCGTTTTCTTCGCGAACCTCAATAATTTTTTCTGCAAGTTCCTGATTAAGTCCGGGGACCTTTGCCAGATCCTCAACCGTTGCCGAGTTGATATTTATCTTGTCTTCATCTTCAGCCTGCTGCCCTGATGCCGGAAGGGAAAACATCAGTACTAATGTCATAATATAAAAAATCTTTTTTATGTTCATAATTGACTCCGTGACCATATTTATTTGACTTCAGTTATAAAACAATGTACTTCTTGACCAATATTAGGTATAAGGTTCAACCAAAATAACCGAAAAATTCCGGAATGTAAATATTAAAATGATTTTATCGGATTTTTCGACCATGCAAGGGAAAAAGGTAAACAGAAGGTAGAATATATGGATTTCTTCCATGATATCAGCAAGGCGCCATTATCCAAGGTCATCATGCTTCACATTAAAAACGCTATTCTTTCAGGGCAGCTTAAATTTGAGGAAAAAATTCCAACCGAAAGAGAACTTGCAGCCGGGTTTAATGTAAGCCGAAACATGGTCAGAGAGGCAATACGTGCCCTGGAAATAGCCGGTTATCTGGAGGTCAGGCAGGGACCCAAGGGTGGAGCCTTTGTCAGGGAGTTTACACCTGACAGATTATCAAATGGTTTTCTGGATTATTACCTGGCAAAAAAGCTTACCATGGAAGAGCTGAATTATGTGAGGCTTCATATTGAACCTGAAGTTGCGAGACTTGCCGCGTTTAATATGAATCCTGGAAACGCCGCGATACTCCGGGGCATTGTTGACAGTGAATATATGGCTGATGACATAGATGATCGCGTTGCCAGCCTTACAAAATTTCACCTGGTACTTGCTGAGATGTGCGGAAATTTTTTTTATGAAATAATAATAAATATCCTGGTTTCCATTACCCGGGAGATTGTTGTGGCCGGTCATAGAGGCGGGGACACGGTTGTGCATGGTCTTGAACAGCACAACCATATTTTAAAGGCGGTTATGGATGGAAAATCTGATGAAGCCTCGAAAGCAATGAGGGATCATCTGATAAAGTTTTCAAAGGGCATCATTGAGATAGAAAAAGAATACAGGAGCAGGATCGTCCTGAAGTAGATGACAAAAACTGAAAAAGTATGGAGGAAAAAATGGACCTAAAGATAAAATATTTTCTGACAGCAATGTTTCTATTGATAACACTTGGCTTTGCTCAGTATGCGGCAGCAGCGGATCTTATAGTCGTTGCCAGTAAAGAGACCCAGAAAGCTTCGATTGACTGGCTCGGTTTCCTGGAATCAAAGGAAATTCCGGTAAAGGTTGTCACACCCGATTCCTTTTCCGATGTCAAAGAAGAGCTCTATATTTTTGTGCTGGGCAGTCCTGGCGAGTCAAAGGAGATCGAGGAGATAGCAAAAGACGCCCTGACCGGTGATGAGCTGAAAACAATCGGCAGTGAAGGGAAGATGTTTTACAAACCCCAGGCATGGAACGTTGGGCAGAAGGTTATCCTCATCCTTGGTCCGAACAGGGACGCTGTCATTGAAACCCGGGTGTCTACACAGGAGAAATGGTATGAAATGTTAAAGGAATGGTTTGATATTGAGGATTCCGAAGGCTTTCATGTTTATTAACAGGAGATTGTAATGAAAAGATATTATTTTTTACTTTTTGTTGTATTATGCCTTGTTCTGCCCGGATCGATTTTTGCCTTTCCAACAGTTTTTCCGCACGGTACGACCATCTTTTATCCGGACAAGACCTTTAATGGTTATACCATCCTTACCACCAAGGGCAATCAGGCCATACTGATAGATATGAATGGCAACGTTGTTCATCACTGGGAGAACCTGTGTGATGAAGAGCACCCCGCCAAACTTCTTCCCGGAGGGTACGCGATGGGCGCAACCGGCAAACGCGGAAGGATACTGGGGCATGAAGAATCCAATGACCTTTCAGTGGTCGACTGGGATGGAAACATCGTCTGGACATATAAGATGGCGGGCGTTCATCATGATTTTCAGAGGGAAGGAAACCCGGTAGGGTACTATGTGCCTGGCATGGACTCCTTTGTTGACAAAGGAAAGACGCTGATTCTTTCGCACCTGGTTGTAGAGGACAATAAGATAAGCGATAAAAAACTGTATGATGATGTTATTATTGAAGTCGATTATGACGGTAAAGAGTTATTCAGGTGGCTTGCCAGCGATCATATAAACGAAATGGGATTTGATAATATCTCCAGGATTGTTATGTACAGGTATCCCAACTATTCCATGACCAGGACGCCTGGTGTTGTTGGAGGTGACTGGATACATGTGAATACTGCATCCTGGCTGGGGCCTAATAAATGGTATGATCAGGGGGACTCGCGTTTCCATCCTGACAATATTATCTATGATGGTCGTCAGACCAATACCACCGGTATCATAGATAGAAAAACCGGTAAGATAGTATGGCACCTGGGGCCGGAGTTTGAATCCACAAAGGAATTGAGAAAAATAGGCCCGACTGTTGGTCTCCATCACGCCCATATGATCCCGAAGGGCCTGCCGGGTGAGGGAAATATCCTTATTTTTGATAATGGCGGATACGGCGGATACGGCGCCCCCAATCCTGCTGCTCCAACCGGCTTAAATAATGTAAAAAGAGACTATTCAAGGGTTATTGAACTTGACCCCGTTACCCTTAAGATAGAATGGGAATATAACGCAAACAAGGCAGGAAACCGGGATCTGGTAAAATTTTACAGTGATTATGTAAGCTCGGCCCAGCGGTTGCCCAACGGCAATACACTTATTACAGAAGGCGCATTCGGCAGGATCTTTGAGGTGACGCCGGATTATCAGACAGTCTGGGAATATATCAGCCCGTATTATGAAAAGACAGAAAATTTCAATCTTGTCTACAGGGCCTACAGGGTTCCATATGATTATGCGCCTCAGTTGAAAAAACCCAAAGAGAAGGCTGTTATCCCTCCGGATAATTCAGTCCTCAGAGTAAAGAGTCTAAAAAAGATAAAATCAGAGTAATTTTTAATCTAAAAGATGAACAATTAAGTCTTAATAGGGA
>CAZJOB010000111.1:0-9839 GCA_964547435.1 uncultured Desulfatiglans sp.
TAGGGGATTTTCATGAACTGGGGGGCCGCGAAATAATGGTGACCGGAGGTGAGCCTCTTACTCATCCGGACCTAATGGAGATCCTTGATTACGCCTGCCGTCAATCAAATTTTACTGAGGTGGCGCTACAGACAAACGCAGTTCTGATCAATGAAGAGATCATTAAAGAGATTCTGAAGCTTCCTGCTGAAAAGATGGTGCTGCAAATCAGCATCGACGGCGGGAGACCCGAGACCAATGATCCTGTCAGGGGAAAGGGAAGCTTTAACGCGGTCATGAACGCGCTTAAACTTCTCAATAAAAGGGGACTGGCTCAAAATACAAGAATAGCATTCACTGAGATGAGACATAGCTATGATGACCTGCCGGACCTTTTAAATATCGCTAATGACCTAGGGTTAAGACAGGTCATAAGCGGTACCCTGGTAAAAGGGGGAAGGAGCCTGAAACATGATGAAATCGCTCTCCCTTCCTGCTCTCAGATAAGGGCGCTGATTGAAAGATACCGGGATGATTCATCCTTCAGAAAACTGTATGAGAGAAAGGGAAATATCTCGGCAATAGAGTGGTACAAGGGAAGGGGCGCTGAAACCGGTCAGGTATGCAGGTGTATCAGCACGCCCTTTATAAATGCCTCCGGCAGAATGTATCCGTGCGTGATGTATCTGAATGTCGAACTCGCGGTTTCAGGCATCTATGAGGATGGGATAAAAAAAGGGATCTTAAAAGGTCTTGAAAAATGGCCGAATCTGCCCTTGCTGGGTAAGAGACGAAGTGAAACCCTGGCAGTGTGCAGGGATTGCCGGGGAAAGGATCACTGCAAGGGCGGGTGCATCGGAAGGGCTCACACAGTAAATGGCGATCCCATGACAGTTGAGGACAGGTGCGGGTTGAGGCGGGAAGTGTATTATCTTGAAACAGAATGAGTCAATTAATATCAATAACTTAGGATGGATATAACCATCTAACTGCGGAAGTTGGGTTAAGCATCTCATTTTTTAATAACAGTGACTATTTCAACCTTTCCAGCGCTTCCCTGGCCTCTTTATGTTCTCTGTCCAGCCTCAATGCTATTTGATATTGTTTTTTTGCATCCCTGAATCTTCCGGTCATTTCATACACCTGCCCCAGCCTGTAGTGCGCCCAGGCCTCGGATGGACTGTTTTCAAACTGCTTCATTTCAAGGTATTTTAAAAGAAATTTATCAGCTTCTTCCAGCCTTTGCCCGGATATAATACTGGTTCTGCCCATCTGATAATAACTATTTGAAAAAGTGGGGTCATCCTCGATTATCTTTTCAAATATCTTGAACGCCCTGTCAAATTTTGACGAATCAACATATACCCAGCCAAGATTCAGAAGTATATCTTTATTGTCCGGGTATTTTTGAAGCATTTCCTCAAGCACTGAGACAGCTTCGTTATATTTTTCAAGACCTTTGCAGCATAATGCCAATCGCATTCGGAGGAAACTGTTTTGAGGATAATCTGTTGTTAATTCTTTTAGAACAGGTATGGCGGCTTTATAATTCCCCTCTTTAACATAAATATTTTCCGCAAGAAAAACTTTAGCGACGCCTTTCATGTCACTTTGTGATGAAGCGAGAATCAGTTGTTCAATACCCTTTTCTCTTTCTCCCTTTGTCCCCAGCAGGAAGGAGAGGACTTTAACAAACCTTGGCAGGACACCCAGGTAATAATTGTATATGCCAAGGCCAACGTAAGCATTATAATATTCAGGGTCTTTTTTAATGACTTCCTCCATATATTTCATTGCCTTTCGACCATACATCCAGGCACTGAACCATCTGTTTGCGTTTCCATAATAAAGACCGATATTCCCATATACGCTGCCCAGGTAAAACATCGCATCAATGTCATCCTTATTTTTATCTAACATTTTTTCAGCGATATGTGCGGTTTGAAATAGAAGATCTTTTATCGGATCAAGCGCTTTTTCATTGGCCCCCTTTACAGCAAACTGCCAATAATAAATATAACTTTGTGATCTGCATAAATAACCCAAAGCATTTTCCGGTTCCATGCGGATCATCTCATCAAAGATTTTATTGGCCTCATCAAACTGCATGTTAAGAACCAGATCATACCCTTTGGCGCTTAATTCATAATAAAGGTTTTTTGTTTCCGCGCCGGTTGTTGTTACACAAAACACTGTGACCAGTAATGTTATAACAACACTCCTCATGAAATTTCTCCCCGCTTAATATGAGATTTCCGATAATCAATATACGCCACGAATGCTTTTATCATTTTTTTCAATTTTTATCGACTGTCACCCCGCCATTAATTGTCTTTGCCTTTATGGTTGCCCCTCCTTCGCCCAGCGTCGTCTTGATATTCTTATCTATGCGCCCCTTCACCATGATGGGAAAATCTATATAGATCACGCCATTGACCGTGCTCATCTCCAGTTCAGCGGAAAAATCTTCAGGAATCGCCAACCTGATACCGCCATTGATTGTGCTTACATCCAGTCCCCTGCCCAGCCATCTCTTCTCATTCAGTTCCGCTGTAATCCCGCCATTGGTGGTATGAGCTTCAACATCACCGGCAATCCCCTGCAGATCGATCCCGCCATTTAATGTCTTCGCATCAATGCGGCCTTCAAGGTTATTGATTGATATCCCGCCATTCATCGCCTTCAGATCAAGATCGGATAATTTGGGAACCATAACATGAAAACTTACTGACCACCATTTTCTAGAGCTAAAATGCATGGGACCCTCAGCGCGAATCCTGTTGTTGCCTGTTTTAATCTCAACTTCTGAGAGCAGTTCCTCAGCATCTTTTAGTTATTTAGCGTTTGTCTGAATCCTTGCCTGTATCCTTATGCTGTCCTTGTCCCATCCTTCAACAGTGATATTGCCGTTTGGGCTGGCATCAACCCTGATCATTTTCCATGCCTCGTGAATGATCAATTCCCGGGTTTCACAGGCTGTCTTTTGAAAAAATCCCGCGCCTTCACTGCACCAGGAATCGTCATCGATTATTTTCCAGTCTTCGGCTGAAACTGAAGCCGGTGACATTAAAATCGACAATGTTAATATGGCAATAGCTGTTAAGAAGTTAATTCTATATTTAATTCTCATGCTGTTCTCCTATTCGTTTTATTACCTTTCCACGATCTTAACACATTCAACACGCCCCTTTATCCGGCCGCCATTCGATAAATAGACAGTAACATCCGTGTCATTGTCCTGATTTATTATATCGCCTTCGACGGTCGATTTATCGATCTCTATGTAGAGGCTGCTGTAATCAGGCATGCTGCTGTGCCTTTCTTTTACATGAATGCTTCCATTGATTAAGGTGCCTCCATACAGTTTTATATTTCCATTATACGTTGCAAGGTCATCCTCAACAAGAGTCCCTTCCAGTATGATTTCACCATTAATGGTCTCAACATCGCCTGTGACCTTTACACCGGGATCACAGTGGACATTTCCATTGATAAGACTAATGTCCCCTTTAACAACTGTTTTATTGGCCACCCTTACATTGCCGTTTATTGATTTCAGGTCCCTGACCATGGAAGAAGATCCGACATTAATGAGCCCGTTTATGGTACTGCATGCTCCTGTCACTTCGGAGTCATCACCAATATAAATGCTCCCGTTGATGGTGTTTTTACTTCCGGAAGAACTCTCCCCGTCCCTTATCCAGTAGCTTTCATTAATTTTACAGCCTGTTAATAAAAGGACTGGAATTGTCATCAAGAATAATACACTCACTTTTTTCATGATTTACTCCGATTTAAACTCAGGTTAATCGTTTTTATATTTTAATACTGAAACAGAAACCATAAACCTTGATGAACTCGTAAAAAGTCTGATTTCCGTGTTTGTCATTCCGCGACCCCGCATCAAGTGCGGGGCAGGCTTTGATTGCCGCGGAATCCATTGTTTTCAGGCACTTATGGATTCCGGCTTTCGCCGGGATGACGGCTGTTGGACTTTTTACGAGACCATCAACATCGTTAAATATCTCTTTATTTTTTATCAAAAAATGCGGATAAATGTTTATTGTCTTAAAATTTGGCTACATCTCTGTGAGCTCTGTGACTCTGTGAGATAATCAACAGTGTGTCTCGCACGCTCACTTTGCTCCTAGAGTCGCAGAGTTCTCAGAAAAAGGCCTTTTAGGTTTCAAAAACAAAAATATCTGTGTTGCATGTGTCCAGGTATATCATTTTTGGACAAGAGTATTTGTGTTTAACCCTTCAGACACCCATTTCCCCGGTTTATTCATTTCCCCTGATATTTTTTTATCATTTATCGGAATTCAGTCTCTTTTCCCAGTCATACTCGGATGTGGTAACTGTATGCTCCAGTCTTCGGATTTTACGCTCGAGGTTTTCATAGCGTTTCTTCAGGCGCTCTGTCGCCAGTTCCTTTGAATTGACATAGCTTCCGTAAAATTCTCTTTCATCCATATTTTCAAGAGGAATAACAGGCTCCGGCTTCATAAGAAGGGCTGCTATAAAATAGATGATTACCATGGGCCAGAAACCTGACAAAAATATAAGTGCTATCCCGATAAATCGTACCCAGAAAAGAGAAAGATCAAAATACTCGGCCACGCCCCTGCATACACCCAGTATCGCACCCTTTCTTGAACGGTATAAATGTCTTTCCGGCATTCCTCCAACCCTGTCCCTTGAAAAGTGCCTTTCAAAAAAGCCGGAGCCGCCGCGCCTGTAATATCTGTTTCTTCTATATCTCTCCATCACCCTCTTTCCTTTCTGTCCCTGCTTAAAATGATGGTTTCAAGAGCCTCTACCCGTTCCTCCATACGGCTCATACCTCTATAAATCTCCTGGATTGTTCTGGTCTCCTCCTCAATTGCCTTGCGGTCCCGGGCTGAAGAACCTCCCCTTGTCATCTTGAGAGCTATGAGCACAAATACCCCGATAATGGGCAATCCGAACATGATAAATACAACAAAAATTGCTGTCAGATTCATAATTTATTAAATACCTCCTCCCAGTGTTATTATATTAATATACAATCCTGTTAAAAAAGTTACTTTATTTCTTAAAATGTCATGTTGCTAAAAAACCATCGATCCTTATCCAGATCGGAAAACTTCTTTTCCTTTACCCCCATGAGAAAAATCCCCCCTCGCTCCCTGGGAGGAGATTATGTCAGGCCCCGAGGGGCCTTACATGAGGCTGAGGGGGGATATTGGCGTTCATAATATGAATTACTCCGGGTCATTATCTTTCTTCGCATTAGATGTCTTGATTGCATTAAGTTCCTTTTCAATTTCATCATCAATTGCCAGGTTCTCCAGTTCCTTTTCAAGCGAACTGCCTCTGCCGAAGTTAATCAGATCGGCATCTGCTTCCATCCGGTCTATGCGGTTCTGAAGTTCTTCATATTTGAACATGGCTTCAGCGCTATCAGCGCGGCGAATATCCTGCTGAGCTCGTTTTTTTCCATTCGCGTAAATATGTCGCTGGACAAGCACACGCTGTTTTTCTCTTGCGCTGCTCAGCTTAGCCTCAAGCTGGGCTATATCATTCTGATATTCGTTGATGAGGACGTTGTGTTCTTCAAGTTCCCGTTCAAGAGCGGACGCCCTTTCAACATGTTTTCTCTTTTCCATCAGTGCTTCTCTTGCCAGATCGTCACGTCCCTTATTGATGGCCAGCGAGGCATTATCCTCCCATTTTCTGATTCGTGTTTTTACCTCGCCCAGCTCCCGTTCTATCTTTTTATGACCTGCCATCGCCCCGGCACAGGATGCCTTGATCTCCACAAGGGTGTCCTCCATCTCGTGTATCATCATCTTGATGAGTTTCTCGGGGTCTTCAGCCTTATCCAGCATAGCGTTGATATTTGAATTAATAATGTCCCTGAACCTTGTGAATATACCCATGAAATTTCCTCCTTGGTTATTATTTGCCTTCAATAAAAGCATGAACTGTGCCAGGGAGTAAATAAGCTGAAAAAGGCATAATTTACAAATAGTTATAATTTTATTACGATCATTGTTGTGTGGCATAATCTACCTTCAAATGGCATTTTCAGCTAATTTTTAGCGTTATCTTATTACCTGTCTCATTGCTGCCGAACAAAACTGTTAAATTTATAAAAACTAATTTACCTGAATAACATGGACCGGGCTATTAACCTTAAGACTGTTTTCCCTAACATCGCCCCTGTATGTAAACCTTCCCATTCCATCAATCTTTCCGGACAACTGCCCGCCATCCATAAAAAGTTCAATCAAATAAAGCCCGTTATATCTGATATCAGCACTGACTACCGGAATATCATTCATATCCATTTTTAATAACCCGTCTCCTCTGAACGACATATTCCTGATCCTCCCGTCTGCGCCTGATATGGAAATTACTCCATCTGTATTTATACTCAGTTCATTGATATCAAACCCCGACATATGAAAAGACCCAACTCCCTTAAGATCGGTTTTACCAAGGGATGGCATTTGAACCTTTAGCTTCGGACTGCTTAAAAACCGGTTTTTACGGGTCTTTAAAAAGAGGATGTCACCATTTTTTTCGATTATTATCTCATTATCCGCCACCTTTGAATTAGTTGCTATTTCCACATGATATTCTTCCCCCTGAACAACGCTTATGTCCCAGTAACCTTCGGCTGATATGCCGGTAAAATCAATGGCATCTATTGTATTTACTATGCCTGATTCAGATTCGATTTTATAGGTTCTATATTCTCTCGGATCTCCCAGCATGTTTTTTGTGTATAATATTGATGCTATGATGGCAGCCACGATTACTATGCATGTTGTCAGCAGTATTTTATTACTCGTTTTCATGATATTCCCTTTCATATTGCGTAAAACGTTCTTTTATCTCCTCAATATCCATATTGAGAAGTTTGATAGTTCTGAAGAACTTTGGCAGATCATCCCTTATAAAACTGCTTTTCATCAGGGCAAGGGTCTTTTCATAGGCGCCTTCATTTACAAAGTACCCTATGCCTCTTCTTATCTGAATTATTTCTTTTTCCTGTAGATATGTATAGGAACGCATCACCGTGTTTGGATTAACCTCAACATCGATTGCCAGTTCTCTTACCGATGGTATTTTCCCGCCTTCAGGCCAGCGTCTGTTCAGTATATTTTCGCAGACCATTTCAACAATCTGCATATAAATCGCGTCTTTTTTATGAAAGTCCATATCAGATTTCCATTTCTTTAAAGCTGAAGTAAGCAATCACCCAACAAAGAGGCGCCAGGATATACCGGAAAAACGTATCACTGATCGACTTAAACACATAACCGACGGGCTGAAGCCTGGCCATCAAATCTATTATCACATTGGACGCCTCTTCCATTCCCCCAAGTTCGGAAATGTAGGCTATAAGAGATTCAAAATATTCTCCCAGAAAAATGCTCACCCCCAGGCTCAAGATTATTCCAATCAGGATTAGAAAGATAAGCAGAGAGAGAAATGTCTTACCGGTCGAGTTGGTTTTAAAATAGAAGGCCCCGAGGAAAAAGGGCGAAAGGGATATAATGTATCCGGCTATTGATTTCATATACTCCGCGCTGAAGGGGTTAAAAAGGGAGTGACAGGAGTAATAAAATATTCGAATAACCGCCTCTGAAAATAATGATGCAAGGAATAATGATATGGTCAGAATAACCGGGAAGATAACCATTATTACAACTAAAAGGCCGGCACATTTTTCAATTTTCGAGGAGGGAAGCACGATCCAGCATGAACCTTTTATCCTGTCATGCAGGTCTCTTGATATTCTGCCTGTCTCAGACACCCCGCCGATGAAAAGGATAATCATGAATAATGTATTATAACTGTTATAAAAATCTTCGTCACAATCTGTAAGATTAAGGATTGACAGAAGAGAAATTACTATGAAAAAGACAATCCCCATTATCAGAAAACGTTGTCTTTCTAAAAACATATAGTTGCGGATAAGATAATATAATCTCTTTATATTAAAATTTTTCATTTTTCATATCCCCCCTGAAATATGCGCGATATCCTTTTCCTGTTGTTCATAACCGTGTTGAATAACATTTCAAGGTTTAGATTTGATGTCTCTCCATTCAGGTTTTCTTTTACAACCATATAGCCGTCCAGGGTTCGCTCGGAGAAAAGAGCGGTTTCCGGATCAGGCGAACTGCCCTGAGTCTCCACCTTGAGCCTGGAGGTTACATCTTCCATGGAGTGGTTAAATATGATCCTTCCCTGATCCAGGATTATGACCGGATCAATGAGTGTTTCCAGATCACGGACCTGGTGAGTGGAAATAATAATCGTGCGATCTTCCGAAGCCTCTGCCGCGAGCGCCCTCCTGAACTGGGTCTTTGAAGGGATATCGAGTCCGTTTGTGGGTTCGTCAAGCAGCATTAGACGCGACCCGGTGGCAAGGCCGAATGCGATCAGGAATTTCTTTTTCTGTCCGTAGGAGTAGCTGTTAAATTTTCTTTTCTTTTCAAGCTCAAACTCATTAAGGTAATGCCCATATTGCTCATAATTGAACTCAGGATAGAACGAGGCATATAGCATCGCATACTGATCCGGAGTAACATTCGGCAGTCCGATCTCTTCAGGCAGCAGGAAGATGTCCTGCAAAAAATCAGGGGATCGCCCTGCCGGATCATGCCCCATGATTTCGATTTCACCACTTCGGGAAAATAAAAGCCCTGCAATTAAACGCAAAAGCGTGGTCTTGCCTGCCCCGTTTTTCCCGAGAAGACCCGATATGGCGCCCGGTTCAAGAGTGAGATTCAGATTTGAAAAAAGCGTGTATTTCCCATATCCGAATGAGAGATTTTTGATATTGATCATACTGGTTGACTCCTTTACTGTGTTAGTTGGCTAGTACACTAACAAAGAGTAATAGGGCTTGTCAAGAAAAATTTTTGATTAGTTCAAAAAAAAATGTAAAAATATCATTCCGGTGCAGGCGAGAATTTATAAGTGCCTGAAATGACTGGATTCCGGCTTTCATCAGGGTGACGAAATATTACGATTTATTACTTATAAGGAAGTTAAAAGCAGCTTGTTTTCGCATAGGTCTCCGCGAAGAGGTATAATTTAGTTTTATAAGTTCATCAACCTTTCCCTATTTCCATTTGAAAATGAGGGCCAACCCCTTCTCTTTTGTAAAGGGAAGTCGGGTGGGATTTTGCCTTTTCATCAATCGAGCTTTTATTCTGCATGGTGCGGGCGCCACCTTCGTTAAATCCCCCTGCCCCCTTTTTCAAAGAGGGAAGGAGGGGCACTTTTTCAAAGGGGGAAAAGATAGTCCCTTCCAATGAAGTCGTCGACTTCGTTTCGCATAGGTTGCTGGGAAACGGTATAAAACAGCTTTTTACGAGCGTATCAAATCTAATAAATCCGAAAAAAGTTGTTAAATGTCGCAAGAGCCATGATATGTTCGAATTATATTTATATTGGTTTTGTCTTCGCAGTAAGGCCACAGTACAAATATTGATATCCATATGTAGGGGCAACCCTGCGCCTGGCCTGACGTAGTTATGATTTCTGGTAAAAAAAGCGGCTGGCTGCCTGTAGAAGGAAAAATCCTTCCCGGCCTTCACTTTGCAAAAGGGAGGAGAACACTCCTCATTTACAATGGTAAGTATCGGGGAGATTATTATTCCTCGCCACATGGGATATAGGGGTAATACTTCACCTCATCTGCATTGGACAACAAGGGGGTTGTTATTTCCCCTCTTTATCAAAGAGGGGGCAGAGGAGATTTAAATGATTTTTTTCCGGTTATATCATCATATTCGTGGGGGCGGGCCTTTGCTTGGCGCGACGTAGCCTTGGCGAAGGCGGCTGTCCGCCCGGTT
>CAZJOB010000112.1:0-9821 GCA_964547435.1 uncultured Desulfatiglans sp.
AGCGCCATTCTGATTATTGTGCCGCTTCTTATGCCGCTGGCTCAGAAGTTCGGGATCGACCCCGTGCATCTGGGTGTGATATTTCTCGCAAATCTGGGGATAGGATATAATACGCCGCCTGTGGGCATCAATCTGTTCATCTCAAGCGCCAGATTTGATAAACCTGTGCTGCAGTTGTATCGCGCCACCCTCCCCTTTCTGCTTATCCTTCTGCTTTCCCTGGCAATCATTACATACTGGACGGACTTAAGCCTGTTTCTGCCGGGTCTTAACAACTAATGAATCGAGTCAAGCTTTTCGGCAAATTCTTCGAGACTGAAACTATACTCCTGTGTACCGTAACACCCAACCGCGAATGAGGCGCACACACTGCCCATGCGTGCGCATGCCTCTATATCCATGCTCCTGACAAGACCGCAGATGAGCCCTCCCCTGTATGAATCTCCGGCGCCTGTTGGGTCCAGCACCTTGCTTGCAATTGCCGCTGGTATTGCTGTATCTTTCTTTGCGGTCAGTATTCTCGATCCGAGTTCTCCCATGGTGACGATTACAGTCTTTGTGCGGTCAAGCAGCGCCTTTTTTGAAAGACCTGTTATATTCATAATCATATCCAGCTCATAATCGTTTGAGATCAATATTCTGCATCCTTCGATGGCGTTTACAATTTCCTCGGGAGGAAGTACAGGCAACTGCTGTCCCGGATCAAAGATATAGCCAATACCGTTTTCCTTGCACAGCCGCGGATAGTTAATCATGTCGCTTGTATTGCCCGGAGAGATGATCATTATGGTGTCATCGGGATCAAGTTTTTTAAAGTCAAGTTGTGAAGAGTGGTTCATGGCGCCAGTATTGAACACGGTAATCTGGTTATTTGCCTCATCGGTGGTGATAAAACAGCAGGCAGTAAATTCATCTTCAACAATGCGGATCATATCGGTGGAGAGATGATTTTTCATCAGCCATGCAAGATACTTTTCATGGTCATGGCCGATAGTGGCCGATATTTCCGGATTTTCACCCATAAGTTTAAGGGCATAGGCAATATTGCCCGCGGTCCCGCCGAACCTCTCCCGAATGCCGTTTACAGTAAAACAAACATTCAGATTGTCTATCTTATCCGGAATGATATAGTCGGAAAATCTGCCTGAAAAATCCATGATTCTGTCATAGGCAAGCGAACCTGAAACGATTATCTTCATATTAATAAATCACCTTTCATTCATATTTATATGACATTGCTTTCAGCGGTTGGCGATAAGCCAGGTCTTTTAATGCATATCCTCTGAAAACGAATTTCATATTTTATACTTTTCGATCTCTTTATCAAGGTAAATATCAGTAATATATTCGGAAAAATCATTATCTCTTTCTTATTGCCCAATCTTTATGCCTCTTTAATTTCTCCTGTTGACATCATCTTCATATCCTAACATAATACGTTTTAAATCAGCATGTCTTCGGAACAAACCAGAAAAAAAGGAGAGAAAAATGGTCGATCAAAGAGAGGTTTATGAACAATCCTATTCAAACGGCGGTTTTCAACATCCACAGGAAAAAAAGAGCGGTTGCCTGAAATATACGGCAATAGGATGCGCCGTGGTCCTTCTTCTGGCCATCGTAGGAGGATACTTTGCCTACAGGGGCATAAAAGGATTAGTTTCCAGATTGACCGAGGAATATACATCTGCCCAGCCGATAGAACTGCCGGTTATTGAATTCACGGAGGCTGAGGCATCGGCTGTCATGGATCGTGTGAAATCATTTACTGATGCCATAAATCAGAATGTCTCTACTCAACCACTGGTACTGACATCACGAGAAATCAACATTCTGATCAACGACCATCCGGACTGGAAAAAACTCGCAGGAAAAGTCTTTGTGGATATAGAAGGCGACCGGATAAAGGGTCAGATCAGCCTGCCATTAGGGGAAGCCGGCAGTATGTTTGAAGGCCGGTATTCGAACGGTTCGGCTGTCTTCAATATCAGTATGCAATCAGATCGCCTTTTGCTGTTTTTGGATTCGGCAACAGTCGGTGATAAATCGATTCCTGACGAAATTATGAACTCCATTCGATCCAGAAACCTGGCTGAAGATGCCTATAAAAATCCTGATGTTGCCCCAGTGCTGGAAAAAATCGAGTCAATAACTGTCAGGGATGGGAACCTGATAATTGTTCCAAAGCCCTTTCAGCAGGATCATGTCGAATAAAGGAGTCGATATGAGAATCTTAAAAATAATCTGCATATTTTCTATTGCTTTCCTGTTTGGCTGCACCTCTGTAAGCAATATTGCTCAGCCGAGATATAACATTACGATTGACTCTCTCGCATCCCCCTCTTCATTATCAAAAAAGACATACATGATACTTCCCGGCAATGAGGGCGTAAAAGAGAACGATCTTCAGTTCCAGGAATTCGCGGGTCATTTGATGCGAGTTCTGGATGCAAAGGGATACAATAGTGCAGGTTCGGCTGAAGAGGCTGATGTGGTTATTTTTCTTGCCTATGGCATTGGCGACCCCAGAACACATCATTATTCCTACCGATTCCCCACCTGGGGTACAACAGGCTATTCATCCGCCACCAGCATCATCGCAAAGACCGATGGCGATAAGACAACCTACCGCAGCATTACAACATACATGCCCAATTATGGAATTACAGGCTATGATACATACCTGAGTTCAAGAACCACCTACCTTCGTTTTGCCACAATTACAGCCTATGATTACGAAAGTTTTAAAAACAGTGAAGAAGAGATCCAGCTTTGGAAAACCACCATCACAAGCGCCGGCGCCAGTGATGATCTTCGCAGGGCGTTTCCGGTTCTGATCGCGGCTTCAGAACCCTACCTGGCTACCGATACTGGTCATAAAATATATATTTTCAGTTCTGAGAATGACTATATTTTTAATCCCTCTGAAAAATCTTCTAAATAGCCCTTGATTTGCTCCCGCTCCCTGGCGGGATGCCCAATGATTGACTTAATAGTCTCGATCTGATATCATCCCAACCTGTTGTGTAAATAACCGATACTATCCCGGTTCTATTGGGTTAGCACCGGACTGTTTTGTGTAATTATTAATTTTGATGAAATCGCAAAAAGTCTCAGAAACGTCATTCCCGCCCCGAATCAAGTTCGGGATAAACTCCGGCGGGAATCTAAAAGTGCCTGAAATGACTGGATTCCCCGATCCAGTCTACGCCAAGGCTACGACCCGGCAGGCAAGTCGGGGAATGACAAACAAAGAGAAACAACTTTTACGATTTCAATTTTTCGGAAAAAACAAAGAATAAGGATTTTTAATACAAGGAGACCAAAACATGGAAGATTCGTCTTTAAAACATCATTTAAAAGTAATATCGTTATTCGCATTCATGTGTATCTTTTCATATGTGCTATCTGCACCCGCTGCTTCTGCCGTCGAGATTATTCGCAACGGCGATTTCAGCGCGGGTATGGAACACTGGAATATTGAACCTGATCTAAAGCAATCATGGAAACCGGTTGCTGAAGGAAAGGTCAATCTCGATCCGCCTTACAGCGGCTGGGAAGGCTATTACGGGACAATTATCTATCAGAACCTTAATGTAACTTCAGTCAGCGGGAAAACGCTTGTCTTAAGTATGGATCTTTATAAGACCTATGAATATATTGATGACAGAATGATTTACGCTGAGCTTTCCTATAAAACCGGTGAAGGGGAGTACGAAGATATGGAAATAATACTATTTCCTTCTGCCGATGAAATCTCAAATGATCCTGCCACTCCTACAACAATCACTGTGAACATAGACATGCCTGCCGGCGCACAGAGGATTGTCAAGCTTTCAATTGTGAAAGACGGCTGGGGAGCGATGATAGCAGACAATATCAGCCTGACAGGGGATGGTGTCATTACCGGAGATATTCCGGTTATAACATCCCTCTCAAAAACAGAAGGTCCCTACGGCACATCACTTGACATCACCGGTGAAAATTTCGGATCCGGCCAGGGCATTGTATGCGTTGGTGTGCTGGAAGAAGAGCATGCAGGAGTTACAATAAACTCATGGAGCGACACTTCAGTTAACATCACCATTAGCGACCCTGCAAGAAGCGGTTTGGTTTATGTGCTGTCCGACTATGTTGCAAATGATATAGGTCCTGCCTTTCAGATCACTTCCCCGAATTACACCATGGACCTTGTGAACGATGACAGCATAGTGGTAAAGGGCCAGGCAGCGGAATATGTGATAAGGGTGGATTTTTATAATGATTTTGAAACTTCCGGCGGCATAACCTTCAGCGTGGGTGAATCAACGCTTCCCCAGGGAGCTGTGGCATCCTTTACACCAGTCCCTCTCAAAAACCAGGGAGGTGTGCTTCTGAAGATTGACACAACCAATGTTGATGCCGGAGATTATGACATAATTATACAGGCACAAGCAGCAGAGGCAGGCGCTCAGCCGAGAAAGGCTGAGATATATCTGGATGTGGTGACCATTCAAGATATCAATTTTTATGAAAATGAAATGGCCCAAAGCGAACTTACAGCGATAAATAACACCACACAGGGCGAAATCCTCCAGGAAATGTACATTGAAGCAACTGACAACACCGGGGGTAAATGGAATCTGTTTGGCCGTGATGGATTTGCACAGAACAGCCCGCTTTCACTGTCATCCTCAGATTCTGATGTTATCAGAGTTTTTACTACTCCGTGGGGCACTAATGTTTACGCTCTTAAATCCGGAAATGCCAGCATAACTGTAACTGCAAGTGACGGGACCGTGGCGCAGCTTCCTGTCACAACAACCCTTTCCGATCCAATGATCACCAGTATTTCCGTTACCCCTTCATCGATAAGCTATGACTATGAAGGACTTCTGAATTTTTCGGCATCAGCTTCTTCCGGTATTTCATGGACTGGATACTGGGTTGACGGCACTACCGATTTTATGAGCACCTTTGGCGATGACATGTATATTAACCCTGATAATAACACTGCTTCTGATACATTTCAGCTTGGGCAATTTTGGTGGGATGAAACTTACCATGAACAGCAGCCAGCTATCATAACTGTGGGTTTTTACGCCGAAACCGGTGATGCCACAGGGTGGACATTTCTTGACATTGTCCCGGGTTCGGAGCGGGCCCAGATAAAGGGGGGAACAAGGAAACTGGATTCCTCCTTTGGTGAGCATCATATAATTGAATTCTATAATGAATCAGGTGAAAAGGTGTATGAACGGGAAATTCACCTCATGCATACCACTAACTTTCACCTGGGTGATATTCCGCTCGGCACCTACCGAATCAGACTGGTTACTGAATGGGCTGCAGAGGAATCAGAGTCAGATTTTGGGTACTGGTACCCGAACGCAGAGAGCTTTGATGATGCACTGCCGGTTGTCTTTAACGCAGGAGAAACTGTGGAGGATATATACTTCTTCATAAAAAATCCTGATCCTGAGCCTGAAGTGAACTACCTGACCTTTTCCAGCGGTTATCTCCTGGATTTTCAACTGGAGGGAGACGATATATACGATATCTACAAGGTAACAGTAACAGGACCTGCCGGAACAGACGTAACAGATTTCAATCTCACAGAAGATGAAAATGAATTCTGGAATGTGTTTCCTTCCACCTCATCATTTTTAACAGATGGATTTCCTGATGATTATAAGGGCGTCTACACCTTTACCGCTTCATTCAATCATGGATTCACAAAAACCTTTACATTTGATTTCCAGCCGGGCGCTCTCATGAATATACCACAGGGAGTAACCCTGGACATCACCAATGGAATGCTTTCCTGGAACAGTGTAACAGGTGCTACAAAGTATTACCTTATAATATATACCGGTGAATTTCCTGAGGATTTTGAAGAAGTGTACGATGGTGACATTGCTTATGATGGGCTCCTGGAGGACACCAGTTTTGACCTTTTTACCAAAATGAAAGAACTTGAGATTTATGAAGGAAATTACAAGGTCATAGTGGTTGCGATTGATGATCCCGTCGGAAACGAGACCTTCTCTGATCCCATTGAATTCTCCCCTGTTTATCGCGACCCTGTTCCGAATTTCGGTCAGGCAATCACTGTGATGAAAATATTGACCGGACTGCCGGTTAATACAGATGATGTAAATGTAATAAGAGATGTAAACGCTGATGGCAAAATTGGCGCAGAGGAGCTTATCTATATAATTCAGACCAATGCGGGGCTGAGAAAAACACTTCCGGCAATTCAATCCGGAAACGTTTCTTTAATCTCCCGTGCATGGTACAACAATGATGGAATGCAGTTCTCCACAGGTGAGGTAAAGCTGATGTATACCTATAATGAGACTGTCTGGAACAATATAGATTTCTATATTGAAACAGATGCAATCTATCTTGCGCCTGGAGTCGGTATTCTGGATATGGGAGTCATGTCCCTTGATTCTGTAAGAAATGTTCCCTCAGCAGGTTATATCCAAAATGAGTTTTTTGAACAGTTATATACAGACCATGTATATGCCTTTAAACTCGCTAACGGAACCTATGCGGTGATTCAGTTTGACGAGCTGTTAGTATATGCCAGTGGATATATAAGAAATTCCTTTAATTATAAGTATCAGCCTGACGGCAGCACCAGTTTTTAGACACAAAAACAACTTCCCCCCTTAACATTATAAAGGGGGGAAGTTGCTTTTATCACCCTTACCTCTTTTTCCTTAAAAATCACTTCTTCCTAAAATATAAATCCCTGTGTACTCTGTGACTCTGTGAGAATATTTTTTTAAAATAATTCGTATTGACACCAGAACAATGGCCATAGTAGATTAATTCATTTTCATTTCATTATTACCTGCTTACAGAGTATTATTATTGTATTTCAATAAGTTAGGCATTTTTACACAAGAAGAAGCCAGCATCTTTTATGATTCCCATTCTCCTGGAGGTATTTTTATGAACATGCGTACAGGAAAATCAATAACAGTCTTGTCTACAGAAAGGAGTATAAGAAAATGAACGGATTCGGGATCAAATACATATTTCGAGTATTCGCGTGTCTGTTGTTGCTGGGGTTTGTGAATGTTTTTACAGGGCTCCTTTTACCGGGTTCACCCCTGGCGCCGGACAATGCACTGGCACAGACAGGTCAGAACATTGCCTCATCAATCACCTATGTGGGAACCAGTGATCTCAGGATAGAGGTCTACAGTCTGGTCCATTCTTCTACCTCCAAAGTTCCGCTGGTAGATCTGGAAATCTCCTTCTGGCGCTATAAGCAAGGGGATGCTAAAACTAGCGCCGTCAAGCGTGGTGAAAGTGTCATCTGGAAACTGGGCGAATCCATGCCGGACTGGTATGACACTATCGATGACGACGATTACTCGGGAGAAAATAGTTTCATCTATTATGCTAAAGGCGTTTTCAGGTACACAAATACAGAAACCGGCGCAGAGATCCTTGTTGAAGGAGAATATGATGTTTCAGGCACTGTTACACCTGGAAAGGTAGAGGGCACAATTACCAAAAACACACTTTGGAATAAAAATGCAGAAATGACAGGAGCTATCATGGTTGATGAAGGAGCAACCCTTACTTTAAGCTCCGGTATACTGATCAGCAACGATTATTATGGTCAATACACAATGGATATTAGAGGATCGCTTATAGCCGAAGGTGTCACGTTTAATGATATGGAGATTTACGGCGGCACTAACACTATAAAGGGGTGTACTTTTACCGGACAAACGTGGTTTATCTCTGAGTATGATGGAACCATATTTCAAAACAATCAGGGAAGCGCCATGGGGAAGGTATCTATAAAATCTCAGGAATCTGTAAGCGGCAACAATCTTCCGAAAATGGAACTGTATCTCTCCGGATTGCTGCCGGGAACACAGTGTACATCAAACACTTTTGTAGAAATAACAGTTACAGCCAGTATTTGTGATCAGGAATCAGGTTCAGGCGTTTCTATAGAAGCCAACACAGTATATGAGCTTTTTCTTATAAATGCCCCCTGCGCACATGTTTTTAATAACACAGTCGAGAACATGAGCGTGACCAACTTCAATGGGCCCGGTGGAGCAGTCATTGAAGAGAACACCAGCTCTTTTGAAAATACTGGTTATAGTCTATCGATCCATGATTGTCTGCAGAAGAATTATGATCCCATTGTTATTCAGCGGAATAAGATCAGTAAAATTTACTTAAACAATGTTTCAGGCACCCTGATCAGCGAAAATGAGATAGGCGGCTGGGAAAGTTTATATTCATTAGATGGTCATGGCATTAATATCTCTTCAGGCTCCTTTAATATCATTCAGGATAACATCATTCAGGTTCCCGAATCAGTTAAGCCTTACAACCATATCTATGCAGGTATAGCGCTGGGCCTTGAAGGACATGACAACGAAGATGGTTCTCCGAAGGTAAACAACAACCAGATTCTGAATAACAGTATCACAAACTATAGCATTGGTATAGGACTGGGCTCTGCCGCACAAAATGAGATCACAGGTAATACTGCTAAAGGCAACATGGCAAGTATCCACCTTGGCCCCCATGACAGGCAGAACAGAGGCACCATATACGGCACTGCACAGCCAAGGGAAAATGAGATATGGGACAACATATTTGTACCCTATGATTATTATTATCCGCGGTATGGTATTAATGTTCAAATAGATGTCCCCTCCGAGGATTGTGTAAATACCTGGAACACTGATAAGACTGTGGGCGGCAATGCTGCAGGCGGGTCCTTTATGGGCGGTAACTATTGGAGCGACTATGAGGACAAATACCAGGAAAAAGACGAAAATAATGACGAAATATGGGATGACCCCTATATTATCGACAATTTGAACCGGGACAATTATCCCCTTGTCATGCCAGTGGCCCTGACCCTGCGAGAGGGCAATCTGAATCCAACAAATGTCTTCGAGTTTTACGGCCTGGAAAGTGAGGAGGATTACACAAAAGGAAAAGAAAACGTTGTTACAGCACATTTTGCGCTGACTTCTAACAGGGAGGGGTCATGGAATGTGACGGGGCTGGTCTTTTCCACCTCGGGAACAGGAAACGAAAAGGAGGACATTATCAGGGCGCGCCTTTACAGGGATTCAGTGGGAGGAACCCTTCTGGGAGAGGAG
Source organism: uncultured Desulfatiglans sp. (assembly GCA_964547435.1). Lineage (GTDB taxonomy): Bacteria > Desulfobacterota > DSM-4660 > Desulfatiglandales > HGW-15 > CAZJOB01. The sequence continues at coordinate 9,135 of CAZJOB010000112.1, forward strand.
GTCTTTGAACAGGACAACGGCAGCCTTGTCTTCAGTTTTGATTCTGCCATTAACATCCCATCGGATCAAACTGCATCCATGATTCTGGTCTATAACTTCAGGCCGGATCGGGCATTTCCCTGCAACGATTACCGCGCTGTCATCAGCACAAGCGGCATTGAGGCCGTACCCTCTTATGCCGAATCGGGAAAGCTTTTACCTGAAGATGGTTCTGTGCAGGGAATAATTCGAGTCAAACCCGGCATTCTTGTCAAAAAGGAGGGCGATAACCAGTATGGCGAGGCAAAGGATCCGGCGATCAACAAACCCCTCGCGATACCGCTCAAGACCCAAATTACCTGGCAGCATCCTTTAACAGTCGATTATGCGGAATATAAGATTGTTTCCAATCTTGAATCCGGGGCTTTTCTTCAGCACGGGGAAGATGAAAAGAGGCTTTTGTCCGAGATCACACTCAATGAAGAGGGATACGCCAATGAGATCATGACACTGGGGACGAAAAAGGGCCTGAAGAGCCCATATATTGTTGAGATCAAACCCATAAGCAAGGGCGCCCAGTGTGAACCGGGCCCTGAGTCTCCCTTTTTCACTGCATGGGGTCTGGGCGTTGAGCTGGAGGCCACCTCCCAGTATGACAATCCCTCAGACAGCAGCACATTCGGAACCTTTCTCTCCACTATTCAGGTA
>CAZJOB010000113.1:0-9821 GCA_964547435.1 uncultured Desulfatiglans sp.
GAAAACGTCTTTGCAACAAATCGTGACGATCTTCGAATAAGGGCCGGCCTGGATCTTTTTACGAGTCTTCTGGCTGCAGATCTTGATATTGCTGATAAAAGGGGCCGGGAAGGTGATCTTCTGCTGCTTCTCATATACAGGGATAAAAGGGATCAGGCGGAAAAAATGATGGAGCGTCTTTCAAAAATCAGGGAAATTCGTGGATTTCCTATAAGAATCGAGGTATCCGATTATCGCCTGTCTGACAGGTATGAAAATATGCCCCCTGCGGGCATATTTGTGGCCCAGCCCCTGGAAGATGCCCTGGGTTCTGTTATAGAATTTTCCCAAAGACACGGCATTGTCCTGTTCTCGCCTTTCGCGGGAGATGTTGAAAAGGGTGTTCTGGGCGGTATTCATATAAGCGACAGGCTGCTTCCGCATATCAATCTTTCCGCGATGGAAGCTTCAGGCATTCGCATTAAACAGTTTTTTCTGAGAGTGTCATTGCCATATGAATAGTATGATGAAATATACATCTTCTCTCAAAGGTCGCATCACGCTTATGTTCATCATCCTGGCAATAGTCCTGGAAGGATTCTTCGTCCTTTACTGGATCTATTACCTGGGGCCATATCTTAAAGGCGATATGGAGTCAAAAATAAGGGCCCTGGCACAGGCTGAGAGCAACATGCTTACAGAGGCTCTTTCTGATGAATCCATTGATCATGAAAAACTAAGCGGCATTATTGACCACATGCTGCTGCTTAAAGACCCTGCAACCGACTACCCCTTCATTCTCGGTGTGGAGATATTCATGGACTATGACGTTTTTGATGCTGAGAAGGACTCTCTGGATATATCAAGATGGCAGATTCCACGCGAGGAGATTGGAGAGGATGAATCCTACAGCGTGGAAATTCCTGTTTTTTCTAAAAAGACCAGAGAACTTGTAGGTATTGCCAGGTTTCATGGAAGCAGATCATTTTACCGCCAACTGACAAGGGATGTAAGATACGGGTTTTTTATATCAGCATGCGGAATCATATTATTATTGTCTGTCGGCTGGTACATTTTGATTCTCCTTCTTCGGCCCCTTAACATCCTGACATCATCCCTGAGTTTCAGGGGCATAAGGAAAGCGGATCCGCTGCCTGCACTTGGGAATAAAGTCAGTAGTGAAATATCGATGGTGCACGGAAAGCTGGCCGATCTTTTCAGACAGATCAATGAGTACACCCTTGAACTTGAGACCCTGAACGTAATTTTATCAACACAGCAGGAAACCTCTCTTGACGGCATCATTATCCTGGACAATCATGGAAAGATACTTTCATACAACAGGCGATTTGTGGAAATGTGGGGCATCCCCTCTGATATTATGGCGCTCAGATCCGAGGAACAGGCATTTAACGCAATAAGAAACAGATTAAGAGTACCGGGAGAACTTGATGATCAGATCACTTATTTTTATGAACACCCCGGCGAAAAATTCGACCTGGAGATAACACTGACTGACGGCAGCACCTTTGAGTGTTACTCCTCTCCCATGAAAAGATCAGACGGCAGTTTTCCGGGCCGTGTATGGTATTTCAGGGATATTACCGACCGCCGAAAAGCCGAAGAATCCCTATGGAAAAGCGAAGAACAGCATCGTCTCTTTCTCAAGAATTTTGTGGGGATTGCTTACCAGATGGACAGGAACAATCTGGAGTTCAGGCTTATACATGGCCTTATTCAAGAAATCTTCGGGTATTCGGAAGAAGAGATCCTGGAGAATAATATCAGGTGGACAGAACTCCTTCACCCTGATGACCTGAAAAGATTCAGAAACGAAATCAGGAGGATTGAATCCGATAATAACTATGTCTCTGACAAGGAATATAGAATAATTCATAAAGATGGTAAGACAATATGGGTCAGGGATATCTGCCGGCTGGTTTCCTACAACTCAGGAGGAAATTCGGAAAATTCATTTCTCCAGGGCGCCCTTTATGATATCACTCAACATAAATTTCTTGAATCACAATTGCATCAGGCCCAGAAAATGGAATCCATAGGGACTCTTGCCGGAGGGATCGCCCATGATATCAACAATATACTTGGAATAATTCTGGGCAATACCGAACTCGCCATGTTTGATATGGACAAAAATATTCCCATATGGAAATATCTGGACGAGGTCCGGATCGCGTGCAACAGGGCAAAAGATGTTGTAATGCAGATACTGGCGTTCAGCAGGAAAAATGAACAGGAACTGACTTTAATAAAAATTACTCCTGTCATAAATGAATCCATCAGACTGATTCGTTCATCAATACCGTCTACTATTAAGATACAGTCGAATATCTCATGTATAAAAGATATCATAAAGGCAGACAGGACTCAGATAAGTCAGGTTTTGATCAACCTGTGCGCGAATGCAGCCCATGCAATGCGTGAAAAAGGTGGAATCCTTGACATAAGTGTCACAAATATGGAACTGAAAGAGGATCATAAAGGCCCCTTCCATGATCTAAGACCTGGAACATATGTTAAAATAAGTGTAAAGGATTCGGGCCACGGCATCTCTCCGGGAATAATGGATCGAATCTTTGATCCCTATTTTACAACAAAGGAGGTCGGGGAAGGCAGCGGCATGGGTCTCGCCGTTGTCCATGGCATTGTAGCGGATCACAAAGGGGCCATATCAATCGACAGCAAAGTGGGAAAGGGAACAGATTTCACTGTCCTTTTCCCGGTTATTCAGGGTGAGATTAAGGATGAAATCGCTGTTACAGAATCACCCAGACCGGGCACTGAACGAATCCTTCTTGTCGATGATGAAGAAGATATTGTTACGATATTATTTCAATTGTTCAGGAGACTGGGATACCATGTCGTAAAAAGCCTGGATCCGATAGAGGCCTTTGATCTTTTCATGAATGATCCTCATGCCTTTGATCTGGTCATAACTGATATGACTATGCCATATATGACAGGAGAAAACCTTTCAAAAAAGATAAAATCGGTCAGACCGGATATACCCGTAATACTATGCACCGGATACAGCGAACTGGTTGATGAGGATAAAATAAAAAACGCGGGGATCTCACAACTTATTATGAAGCCCTTGTCCCTTCATGAAATAGCGGATACGGTGAGACAAGCGCTGGACAAGAAAACAGTTTAGTTCCAGTACATGGCATAATTGTTGCATTTTAACTTCACACAAGCATGGGATTTATAAAATTATACCCATAATATCGAATAGTTACATCCCGGGAACAAAATGAAGAAAAGAAAGAATGCTGAAGAGAGTCAAATTTCGAGCGGCTGGATGGTCACATTTACAAACCTTATGATCCTGCTGCTCGCGTTTTTTATAGTCCTTGTCAACATGTCTGTGCCTGACAGTGAGAAAAAACGTGTTGCATTAAATTCACTTCTCGGTTCATTCGGGCTCCTGCCCGGAGGACAGTCTCCAATCGGCGCAGAAAGCGGGGCTGACCTTACCATGCCGGATGCTCCATTGACTAAGATAGACCTGGACCTGGAGCAGTTGCAGAATATTACTTTTGCAAACGGCCTTGATTCTGACGTGAATATATCCAGAGAGGGGGAAAAAATAATCCTTTCACTAAATGACAGAATTTTTTTTGAAAAAGGCGATCACAGTCTAACCGGTAAGAGCGCCGAATTTCTTATGGAGATCGGGAAGATCATAAAGGAGGGGCCCGGTTTAATAGAACTGAGGGGTTATTCTGACAAAAGGGAATTCCTGGCTGATGATGATCCCGTAACCGGCTCTATATTTCTTTCTACAAAAAGATCTCTTGCCGTGCTCCACTTTCTTTGTGAGAAGGCGAATATTTCCCCGGACAGGTTGATAGCCCATGGTTTTGGAACAGCACATCAGCCTGAACATTCACAGGTTCCCCAATTCAGGGACTGGCAGGGGCAGGTGAAAATGATAGTGAATTACAGACAGAAGATCCCTTACTGGTTCAGGATAAAAAAGCAAAAAGAACGAATGCTGGATTTCAAAGGTTTTCTATTTAAGTCACATGGATCAAAAGACAATGAAACGGAATAAAAATAAGGCTGCTGAAGGTCCTTCTGCGAATAACTGGATGACAACCTTTTCGGATCTTGTCACGCTGTTACTCACATTTTTTGTGCTGCTGTTTTCCATGTCCTCCATGGATGACCAGAAATTGAAGATTGCATTTCAAAACTTCGGCGGCAATTCAGGGTTATTGTCATTCAGAGAATACAGGGAGATTTCAAGACCTCTGGAGGTACTGATCGAGGGTCTTCACAAGACACTGGATGTTAAGGTGGTTACAAGCAGTGAAACTAACGATGAGCCGGCAGATGAACACATCAGGGATCTGGAGAATTCCGGAAATCTTCTGATAATTTATCCTTTGAGTGACGGGATAAAGATGTCTTTTGGTTCAAACCTTCTCTTTACTCCGGGAGGGGTCGATATTCGGGAGAATCTTTCGCCTGTTTTAGACAAAATCGCCAGATTTATTTACATGGCCGGTTATCAGGTATATATCGACGGTCATACTGACAGCACACCGGTCGGACAGGGTGAATTCTCATCAAACGAAGATCTTTCAATAGCAAGGGCATTTTCTGTCAGAAATCATCTTATGACGCTGGAAAACATACCACCTTATCTTATATCAATAACTGGGTATGGAGATAAAAAACCTGTCGCATCCAATGATCTGCCGGAGGGAAGAGAGAAAAACCGCCGGGTTGAGATAATTATGAAAAATCAGAAATATTTTTAGGCTGGATGATGATCCGCGGTAAAACATGGATGAAATGACAGAATCATTGCATTTTAATACCTGCCGTATTCCACCGTGGTATCAATAAACGCCCTGAGTGTATCCGGCCTGGAATCATCAACAGGGCCCCGGGTCGACATTATAAAACCGCCGTTCTTTGTGCATGACTTGAGCATCTTCCTGGCGGCCTCTTTCACGTCATCAACAGTGCCTGTCTGAAGCAGTGAGCAGGGAAGATTGCCGCTGAAACAGAGATGTCCGCTCAGCACTTCAGCCGCCCTTGTAATATCGGTCATATCCATGTGTGCAAAAACCCTTCCCCTGGGCAGTTCCAGCAGATATTCGAGCCTGTCGGTATAATCCCCCTCAAAAAATACCAGCGGCGTGTAACCTCTGTCGATAAGACCCAGGATATACCCTTTCAGGCCCGGCCAGTAAAATTTTTCAAACTGTTTGATTGACATAAAACCCGCGGAGCCCCTGTGCAGAGGAATCATAACCCTGTTCACCTTTTCAGGCCTGGAAGGAGGCATGCTGTTTAGCATTCCTGCCAGAATTTTGTCGCATGCTTCCAGAATCATATCAGGCTGCCTGTACATATCTATCATAGAACCCTGCATTCCTCTCAGATGATCCGAGATAACGTCGAAGGGCGCCACACCCATATGGTCCAATAACGGAGGAAAACCCAGTTCTTCCATTTCCCGTTTGAATTTTTCTTTAAGAGGTTTAAGCTCCTTGAGTTTTTTTCCGGCTTTCAGCAACTTCTCAATGGAATCGGTCAGTTCCGGGTTGGTAAAGGCCTCGGCCATTAAAATTCCCTCATTATAGCCGTATGAGTGCCCTGTAAAGGAAGGAAAATGAACAAAGCCCTTCATGGCGCAGATTACTCTGGGCAAATAATACCTAAGAGTAAAATCGGTTGATTCTTCGAGCAGTGCCGAGTATTCACCCGCTTTCATAACCTCATTTTCTACATGCTGGTGTCCGTGGTTTTCAGAGGAATTATATCCCGGCCATCTTATGGAAATGGGATCAAGTATCTCCAGTACCTCTCCGGGGAAGTAAAGCTGAGTAGTCGGTATATCAACTTTATCGTAGTCCATAACAGTTTTTTTACATGCCCTGAGCCATGTTTCACAGTCATAGTAGGCGGCGCTGCATGATATTCCGTTATATTTTGCGGGGAAATATCCAAACCCTATCTCAAGGGGGACCCTGTCATGGTCGCGCAGATTAAGCGCAGCATTTACCCGCCCAGTCTTTTTTTTTGATTGTTCTTCTGTAAGTTTCCTCATTAAGTGCTCCATATTCCTCACTATATATCTAACCGCATTATGTTTAAATTTGATGGGCTCGTAAAAAGTCGGATTTACCCACTTGTCATTCCGCGACTTGATCGCGGAATCCAGTGTTTTCAGGTAGTTATAGATTCCCGCCTACGCGGGAATGACGTTTTCGAGACTTCCAACTAAGTCAAGAGCGACTTTATTACTCATATCATGGGGTCTCGACATAAACCAATTTTACAAGCGCACCATTACTTATGCGCAGCATAGAACAACATTATTATTTGTAGGGGCAGGTCTGCGCCTGGCCCGCCATAGCTTTGGCGACGGCGGCTGCCTGCCCGGCACATGCCCATACGCAACCTTGGCGGGCCGACAGCCGCCTTCGCAATCGTTTCGTCGTGCCAGGCACAGGTCGGCCCCTACGATTGAATATGAATTTTTATACTGTGACCTTTGACTGAGGTCAAAACAGACTTCGTTTCTCATAGGTTGCCACGAAGCGGTATAATTTAGCTTTTTACGAGTTCATCAAATTTAAGTCTTATATATTAGTTGCATCATTAAACACAAGGAAATTTTTGTCCCTCTCAACCAAACAGAAGGCCGGAATACGCCATGTTCTGAAAACCCGGACCGCTTGATATCAACAAAAAAATTGACATGATATTATTTATGAACTACAAATGAAATCTGCTTCAGCAATATATAATGCCGATAAGATTGTAGATAAAGGAGGTTTTGGGGTATGCCAACTGTAGAATTTGAAGGTCAGACTTTTAACGTGGATGAAGACGGATTTATCGATGATTTGAATAACTGGAACGAAACCTGGGTCAGGCACGTTAAGATAGTAGAAGGAATAGAAGAATTAACCGACGAGCACTGGAAGGTGTTGAATGTGCTTCAGGACTATTACAGGAAAAACGGAATCGCACCAATGGTCCGCATTCTTTCAAAGGTAACCGGATTTAAGTTGAAATATCTCTATGAATTATTTCCTTCAGGTCCGGGCAAAGGCGCCTGTAAAATGGCAGGTCTTCCAAAACCGACAGGTTGCGTCTAATTTCAATCAATAATCCTGAATATTAAATTAATCTCATAAAAGCGCGGAATAATTAAATAAATCAATTTTTCCCCGCTTTTTTATTTTCTTCCTTGAGCAGTTTGTACTGAACACTGTCAACAAGGGCCTGCCAGGCCGCCTCAATGATATTTTCAGATACTCCCACCGTGGACCATATCTCCTGAGAATCCCTTGAGTCTATTCTAACCCGCACCTTCGCCCCAGTGCCGTCAGCACCCTCTATTACCATAACCTTGAAATCAATCAGCTTCATTTCTCTTATCTCGGGGAAAAACCCATTCAAGGCCTTTCTCAGGGCGTTATCAAGGGCATTTACAGGACCGTCGCCTTCAGCAGCGGTTATCTCGTTTTCATCTCCTACTGATATCTTTATCGTGGCATGAGATGTACTCTCCCCGTCCCTGTCCTTTTCAATGGTTACTCTGAGAGCCTCAAGGGCAAAAGGCTCCCTGAACTGACCCGTGACCTTTTTTATCAGCAGTTCCAGACTCCCTTCTGCCGCCTCGAATTGATACCCCTTATCCTCAAGAGATTTGACCAGATTTACTATTTTTTTACTGTCGGACCCTTTATCCCCGAGCTGAATGTTCATCTCCCTGGTCTTGAACTCTATATTGCCTTTGCCGGAAAGATCCGATACAAGCACCCTTCTCCTGTTTCCCACATTCTCAGGATCTATATGTTCATAGGCATCGGTATTCTTGAGGACAGCGCTCACATGAACGCCCCCTTTATGAGCAAAGGCGCTGTTACCCACAAAAGGACGCTGATTAAGGGGCGGGACATTTGCCACATCACTGACAAAACGCGAGAGTTCTGTCAAATGCCTGATATTGTCATTTGGAAGGCATTCGTATCCCATCTTCAATTGAAGGTTGCCTATCACCGATATAAGGTCAACATTGCCGCATCTCTCACCATATCCGTTTATTGTTCCCTGCACCATTACAGCGCCTAAACGCACCGCTGCAAGAGAATTTGCAACAGCCAGACCGCAGTCATTGTGGACATGTATGCCGAATGGAATCGTGAGCCGGGACCTGATTTTTTTTATTATCTTCTGAACCTCTTCTGTGAGAGTCCCTCCATTCGTGTCACAGAGGACAATCATGTCGGCGCCCCCGTTTATTCCCGCCTCAATTGTCTTAAGAGTATATTCGGGATTTCTTTTGTATCCGTCAAAAAAATGCTCGGCATCATAGATCACTTCCCTGTCGTTTTTTTTAAGATAGGCAATCGTCTCCTCTATCATGGCAATATTCTCCTCCAGGGAGACATTCAGGATTTCAGTAGCATGAAGATCCCAGCTTTTGCCGAACACAGTCACGGTTTCGGTCTCCGCTTCAAGTATGGCCTTTATGCTTGAGTCTTCTTCCGGTCTTACCTGTGAACGCCTGGTGCTGCCAAAGGCTGTAAGCCGGGAGGCTTTAAAGGCGTTTTTTTTAGCCATCCTGAAAAATCTTGCGTCCTTGGGATTTGAACCGGGCCATCCGCCTTCAATATAATGGATACCCATATCATCCAGTTTATGAGCTATTTTCAGTTTATCTTCAGCAGACAGGTTGACATATTCACCCTGGGTCCCGTCCCTGAGGGTTGTATCATAAAGCATAATCTTCTTTTTCATATTTTTGTCCTATAAATTACAGCTATTTTTCAACAGCATAATTAGTCAGTAATCTCGCTTCCTTTTCATGCCTTTCTATAGCCAGTTTGATTAAACGTTCAATAAGATCAGCATATTGGATGCCGCTTGCTTCCCAGAGCTTGGGATACATGCTTATGGATGTAAACCCGGGAATGGTATTGATTTCATTTACCACAATATCGCCGTTATCTCTCAGAAAAAAATCAACACGGGCCATACCCTCGCAGCAGCCTGCCTTAAATACCTGGATGGAGGTATCCCTGATTTTCTCAGAGATATTCTTCGGCAGTTTCGCAGGTATATCCAGCACTGCGCCATTTTCGTCTATATATTTTGCCTCGTATGAATAAAAATCGTGGTTTGTGATGATTTCACCGGGCACCGATGCCTCAGGATACTCATTGCCCAGTACCGCGCATTCGATCTCACGGCCCTTAATAAACTCCTCTGCCAGGATCTTGTTATCAAATCTTAACGCGTCATCAAGCGCAGATTCAAATTCCTTCCTGTCATGGACCTTATGCACTCCCACGGAAGACCCGAGACTGGCGGGTTTGACAAAGAGCGGAAGACCTAATTCATCAATGATTGTGTCATATTCCACCTTCAAATGTTCGTATTCATGAGCATGAATTACAGTGTATCTGCTGATCGGAATGCCGGCGTCGCGTAACAGCCGTTTCATGATGTCTTTGTCCATTCCTACCGCCGACCCAAGAACGCCTGAGCCCACAAACGGCACATCAATCAGTTTTAGCAACCCCTGAACAGTGCCGTCTTCACCAAAAGGGCCGTGAAGCACTGGAAATATTACATCGATTCCATAATTCTGGTTCTTACCATCAGTTTTTATCATCCTGGCTGCAGCCCTGCCCGGAATCAGTGCAACAAAGTTTTCTTCCTGATCGCCTTTGTCTTCGCACATACCTATGTCAAGCAGCTTTTGTGACGATTTATCTGAAAGCCATCTTCCATGTTTATCTATGCCTATCAGCATCACTTCAAATTTTTCAGGGTCGATCGCGTCAATA
>CAZJOB010000114.1:0-9760 GCA_964547435.1 uncultured Desulfatiglans sp.
TGGCAAGCTTTTCATTTTCAGATACCTCCTGCATTCAGCCGAAATTGTTACACTCGTAAAAAGTCCCGAAAACGTCATTTCTGCACCCATCCTCCGCAGTAACGCAGTACAGTTGCGGAGGGTGGAAAGGCGGGAATCCATAACTGCCTGACCTCCGATATCCGATTTCTGTCTTTTTCCCTTGCTTTTTCACTCAATTAGTCTTAACAACAGATAATTATACCAACAGAGAGATGCAAGTATTGATTCACTTGTAAAAAGTCCCGAAAATGTCATTCCCGCGCAGGCGGGAACCCATAAGTGTCTGAAATAAAAGAAGATCAGGAATGAAGACAGGAATGTATAATTTTCTTTAAAAAAAAGTATTGAACACTCTGCACGAACATCATGGGTTTATTGAGGAGGTGAAAGATGAGATATACAGGATTGTCGAACATGCAGAAATTGCTTCTCTTTTTTATAATGCTATCAATTGCGGCATACACTGCCGCAGCGGACGTTCCCTTTGAAACATATGGACGATTGCCTTCGCTCGAAGATTTTGCAATATCTCCCAGCGGGTCTTATATAGCTCTTGTAAAGAGTGTAAACGAAGAGCGCATCTTGTATGTCCTGTCACTCAAAGGCGATAATATCAAAGGTGCCTGCAGGGTCGGCAACACCAAACTTCGCAGCATTATATGGGCGGATGATGATCATATATTAATGGTGGTATCGAGTACATCCGGTCCGCCGATGGGGTTCACCGGCCAAAAAACCGAGTTTGCGGTTCTTCTCGCCTATGATATTAATAATGAAAAAATCTATAACCTTCTCGATTTAGACAATTCTTTCAAAGAGTTTATTTTAAATAGCATTATAGGAGCGCCATCAATTCGTAGGATTAATGGGGAGACCATCGTTTTCGTAGAGGGGTTGTATGTGCAAAATAAGACCCTGCCGGCACTTTTCAAAGTAAACCTCAACACAGGCCGACTGGAGATCGTCGCACACGGAACAGAAAAGTCCCGAGGCTGGCTGGTGGATGAAAACGGCGAGATTATGAGTTCGCAAACCTACGACAGCCGAACCAGACAATGGACGATATATGCCCGCAAAGACAGGGATATGACAGTAGCCGCCTCCGGTAAAGCTGAAATCGAATACCCCACAATTTCCGGTTTTTCTCCTTCGGGAGATGCGATATGGGTTGAAACAGCAGGGGAAAACGATCCGACATGGAAGCCCATATTGTTTAAAAGCGGTGTGATGGGGGAGCCATTGCAGGAAACGAAAGGTTTCCGGAAACTCATACTGGACCCTTATTCGGACAGGATTATCGGGGGCTCCCCGCTCATCAACGATACCGATATTGTCTTTTTTGATCAGCAGAGGCAGAAAGACTTGGAAACAGTGAAACATAATTTTCCCGGTGAACGTGTGACGATTGCTTCCACTACCGAAGACTACCAGAAGTTAATTCTTCTTATTGATGGCCCGGTGCATGGCTACGCATATTATTATATTGATCTTTCATCATTTGAAAGTACTCGAATCGGTGACATATACGAGGGTTTAACAGGCATCGCGGAAGTGCGCCCTATTGAATATACTGCCACCGATGGATTGAAGATTCCGGGGTATCTCACTCTTCCAATGAAACGTGAGCCCAAAAGCCTTCCTCTTGTAGTGCTGCCTCACGGCGGCCCTGCCTCGCATGACACTGGCCATTTTGACTGGTGGTCCCAGGCGCTCGCATCACAGGGATATGCCGTGTTTCGTCCAAATTTCAGGGGGTCTGATCTAAACTGGAATTTCATGTCCGCCGGATTCGGTGAATGGGGACGAAAAATGCAGACAGACATATCCGATGGTGTGCGCTATCTGGTGAAGGAAGGAATCGCAGATGCCGACCGTGTCTGCATTGTGGGAGCGAGCTACGGCGGATATGCGGCCCTGGCCGGCGCTACCCTTGACACAGGTGTTTATCGATGTGCAATATCTGTGGCAGGGATTTCCGATCTGCGCGCCTTTATGAAGTATGCCGCAAGAAAGACAAGCCGTTCGAGCGCACAAACAAGACGATACTGGGATAGATTTTTCGGCGCCTCGGGATCCAGAGATCCCATTTTAAAGACCCTTTCACCCCTGGAATACGCGGGGAATGTTTCAATCCCTATCATGCTTATACACGGCAAAGATGACACCGTTGTCCCTTATGACCAGAGTAAACTGATGGCCGAGGCGTTGAAACGCGCAAAGAAACCTGTTGAATTCATAACACTCACACATGAAGATCACTGGCTTTCAAAAAGCGACACCCGGCTGCAGATGCTTCAGGAAACCATACGCTTTCTGAAAACCCATAACCCGCCATAAAGGGGACAACGCTCTTTAAATATTTAGTTCTCAAACTGGGAGAAATAGTCTAGGAGGCTATCAGAGAATGCATTTGTTTCACCTTTTGGTCATTCCCGTGCAAGACCGCATGAGTTCAGACCTTCCGATATGGCTTAAAAAGCTATTACTTGGCCTGATTTGCAAATTAGCTCTATGGACTGCTTTTTCTCGAAATGCAAAAACCCTTGATATTTAAACTTAATTTGAGATTGGCCTTTCTGGCATGTTTTGTGCTTCCAGGTATTTATTTATCTGCATATCCATTTAAAGGGGGAAGGATCCATGCTGAAAAAACATTTGAATAAAAAGGGTAATTGGAGAAGGAAACATGGTGGTCATTCATCACAATTCAAGAAATAACCCTATGGATTTAGGTCTCGCTACAATTGACATATTCCGCATTGAGAATGAAAAGATAGTTGAGCACTGGAATAGTATGCAGGCAGTGTTGGAAAAATCAAAAAATGAAAATACATTTTGAGACCTTTGAATAATATGACAAAAAGTGTCATATCGTCATACCGGCGAAAGCCGGTATCCAGTGTTTTCAAATACTTACTGGATTCCGGATCAGGTCCGGAATGACGGCAAAAAAAATTTTTCAATGGTCTCAGTCTTTTAATCCTTAATCATGTTGAAAGGGATGCCATGCAGAGGAAAGCATTCGGAACACTAAAAGGTATTTTGTCTATGGGGTTTTTAATTGTTCCAATTTTAATAGCATGATAGTGGACGCGGATGGAAAAATCCTTGCGCAGGCGGGAAACAGCCCGGATGAGATCATCGTCACGGACTTGCCCCTGTAAACATAATTAAATCCCCTTTGCAAGCCTGAACGCGCTGCCTATGGCATTCAAAATGGTATTTGGTTCCCTGTCTTCATTTCCTGTTAAGTAGACCTCCGGCGCTATACCCTCAAAGACCTTTAAAAGCCCGGTGTCCGGCACGGGGCTCGCGGCAAAGATGATCCTGTCCGCTTCAAGGGTCTTTTTCTCACCTTCTTCAGTTATAAATATCACGCCTGTTTCTGTTACGGCTTCATATTTGACCCCGGAAAAACAGGTTATCTTTTTTTCATTCCTGGGTTGTGGGCCCATCGGCCCTGTTCCATAAACATGACCTTCATCCAAAATACAGACATCTATGCACCTGTCTGCCAGGAATTCCGCCAGGGCAGTCCCCTCTGTTGTTCCGCCAATAATAACCACCTTCCTGCCGATGGACTTCCAGTAGTAGCCCATCTTTCTTAGATCGCGGGGAGTGATCAGACTAAGGTCGTCTTTGATCTGAAGGTACAGGTCATGCCACCCCACCGCGTTGCCGTGAATTCCCGGTATATCAGGTACAACCGGCACACCTCCTGTTGCCAGCACAATAACATCGGGATCAACCCTCGAAATTGATGACGGCAGGAACTCCTCCCCAAGCCGAATCTCAACACCAAGCCTGTTTATCTGCCTTTTAAGACGATCTGCAATAATCATTGCATCATAATCCGAATCAGGTCCCTTGATCATTGCCACAAAGGGCAAAAGACCTCCAGGATTCTTCTCCCTCTCAAACAGCATAACCCGGTGCCCCCGGATTGCCGCGACCCTGGCAGCCTCCATGCCCGCCGGACCTCCGCCAACCACGATCACTTTTTTCTTGTTTTCAGCCGGTTTGATTTCATAATCCTGATCCAGACCAAGGGCGCCGTTTACACGGCACCGAATGGCAACCGGTTCCGTTCCGCCTATCATGGAAAAAAGGATTCTGGCGCAGTCTCCGCAGTCCGTGCACAGGGCGATTTCTTCAGGTCTTCCTTCCGCTGCCTTGTTCGCTATTTCAGGATCGGCCATCAATCCCTTGCAGATCCCTATAAAATCCGCCTTTCCCTCTTCAAGCACGCTCTCCGCAATCTGCGGGTCCTCCAGGGCGCCCACTGTAATTATTGGTATTGAAACCACCTTTTTTACTGCGTCGGATAATGGAGAAAGGGCTGCCTTTCCGCCCCGGCTCCAGTCAAGCTCCGGCGGAAGCGGTTTTGTGATATCGGAATAGTACGCACCCTTGGGCGAGGCGTCCAGACCGTCGAATCCATGATAACCAAAGGCCCTGACATGTATGGCATCCACTCCCGCCTTCTCCAGTATTCGGGCTATCTCACATGCCTCTTCGATTGTCGTGCCGTTCCTGATCCTGATCTCCATGCCATTTATCAGTGTGATGACAGGGAAATCGGCACCCAGCTTCTTCTTGATCGCCTGTACGATCTCAACCAGAAAGCGGGTCCTGTTCTCCATATTCTGACACCCGTATTCATCCCCTCGCCTGTTCCAGACGCGCGACAGGAAGCTGTTGATCAGGTTCATTCTGGCTGCGTTCACTTCAACACCGTCGAACCCGGCCTTTTTTGCAAGTCCGGCGGTTCGCACGAACCTTTCAACCATCTCCCTGATCTCGGGTATGGTCAGTTCGCGGGGAGTCCTGCGTATCAGCAGTTCAGCATGTTCACTCTCATCGATGGATGAAGCGGATATGGCCTGCATATCTTCAGGCAGCATAGCCTGCGGCCCGGTGTGAAATATCTGCATAAATACAGGGCGGTCATGACGATGCACAGCCTCGGCTATCAACCTCATGGATTCCAGGTTGGTCTCGTCCGCAAGATGCCTCTTTGCGATGGGCATGGTAATCCCCCTGGGATATTCCACGGCAACATCGCCCCAGATAATCAGCCCGGTTCCTCCACGGGCAATGGACTCAAGAAAATGCCTGTTTCTTGAGCCGATATCTTCCGCGCCGCCGCATGTCTTGATAATCCGGTTTTTCAGCCTGATCTTTCCAATCCGGCCCGGTTCCAGTAATCGTTTGAATCCTGTATTGTCTGCCATTGATATGTCCTCTTTTATCCTTTGGGTAAGAAATGCAGCAATGTTTATTATCATCTTGACGCGTAAAATAGTTGCCCCTATAGTCATCTCATTCAGAAATATATCCCTGTCAATAAAAAATCAAGGAGGTTCGATTATGGGTAAGAATAAAAGAGAGAAAAACGGCTCCACAAGAAGGGGATTTATGAAAGAACTGGCGGTCGGAGGCACTGCAATTGCCGCTACAGGCGCCATGCCGGGATGGACCGCTGAAGCAGGTCCGGTTATACAGGGCGTTTCCAAAGAGACATCCGACGGGAAGAGCCGATATGGTAAATGCATAGTCCGGCTTCCGATTCATAAAATGGGGGAGACAATAATGTTTTCCGCGGGGGCCGATCTTCTGAACGGGTTTCCATGTAATATTATCTATGCCTTTGGAACCCAGGTCGGACCGCTTGGATTGTCCAGAAAACCTCATGTTCACGATCACGATGAAGTGATCTATTTCATAGGATCAGACCCGAAAAGTCCCGAACTGGGGGCAGAGGTGAATTTCAAGATAGGTCCCGAAGGGGAGGAAGAAGACCATATCTTCTCCGTTCCCACTGCCGTGGTTATTCCCAAAGGGGTATGGCATTGTCCTATGGAAACACTGAAATGCGATCAGCCCTTCCTTTGCATGGCAGTGTCAATAACCAATAAATACAGTTTCGAGTCTTCCGGGAAAAAAGAATAAGAATCTGCTATTAACATATCGCCCCCATGGAGCTTGATAGTTTTAGGCAAGCAGGGTGAATGGATTTTTTCGGTCATCTATTGGGTATTCAGGAGTATTGACAGGATTTTCAGGATCTTTTGCAGTCAAAAAAAGTCCATTTCAAATCCTTTTCAGAAGGGGCATTTTACAAGGGAATAAATCGTGAGATTATGTTTATCCTGTCTATAAATTATTTCGTGTATTTTGTGTGTTTATGTATTTCGTTATTATGGCTGAGCCTTTTCTTTCTCCACCCTTTCATGAAGCCACATGGCCATCAGTTGTGTGTGAGGAAGTCCCTTTTTTCGGGCTAACCTTTTTATCATAGAAATATCAAAGGGGTCTATGCGGAGTGACACTGGTTCTCGCGGAGGTCTCACTGCATAGAATAATTTTGCTTCTCTCATTAATTGTTCAGTTTTCTCCGGACTTTCTTCGTGAATATCCTTATCCCATTTGATGGCTTCTTTTTGTAGGTTTTTAATTGTTACTGCGGATAGTTTGCTCATTTTATAATCCTTTTAAGATATGCCTTTTTTGTCCCCTCGGACATGGAAAAAGCGGTTACACATCTCCATACCCCGTGTTCAGGATATGGTGCAATAACAGCTTCAATAAATTGTCCTGAAGCATCTGTTCCCCAGAGCCGGTACCGATATTCCTGAGACCTTTGGCTTTTGGTCTTGTTCTTTATGGCCAGTGTCGGTAGAGGGCCTTCATTATAATAAATTTCTTCAATCTGTTCAGGGCGCAAACCATGTAATGCTGTATGGTCCACATTATATTCATCCCAGTCGGGAGCCAGCTTTTGATCGGGCTTTATCATGACAAAATACTAGCGTAATTTTTTAATTACGTCAAGAAATGAAAAAATCAGGGTCTGTCCTTGACATTGGACAGATATCTTAATTTACAAAACTTCCCTTTAAAATAACAAACCTCCGCTTTTCTTTATGAGAAAACAGGAAAAAAGTATTTTTATGTTTTTTTGTTTTTAAAATAATAAAAAATTTTTAACAGCATTCACTACTAACGTCCCCTTTTACACTGCATTTAAATAGCCCAAAAATGAAAATTTTAAAATAACTAAATATTTAGTTGACAAGCAACTATAAGTTTAGTTATAAGGAGCTTCAAAGGAGATATTATTATGAAAGAAAACATGGGCGGTAGCCAGAAATCAAGGATGTTAACGGATGTTGAGTTGGAGCTTATGACCATACTCTGGAGGATAGAAGAAGGATCTGTGGCCAGTGTTATAGCCGAACTTCCTGAAGGCAGAGAACTTGCGTACACATCTGTATCAACAATGCTGAGGATTCTGGAACAGAAGCAGATACTTAAAACACGCAAAGAAGGACGCGGCCATATCTATATCCCCTTATTGAGTAAAGCAGATTATGAAGTAAAAACAGTCAGGCATGTGATAGACAATGTGTTCCAGGGTGCGCCGGTTACTCTTATAAGAACACTGCTTGATACAGTGAACCTGAACAATGAGGAGATTGAAGAGCTCAGGAAAATAATTGACAAAAACAGGAAATAAAAATGAGCCTTGCACACATCCTAAACGCATATATAAACATGAATCTTCTGGTTATTACAGGCTACCTGACCCTGGCGCTCTATCCAATACTTGCAGGACTTATCAGAAAAATCACAGGTGCGGCGTCACTGCTCAAACTTCATTATTTGGTAATGGCTATATTGTCCTGTTTAATATTCTCTTACCCCTTGCTGCCTGAAAAGAAAATTCAAAATCCATCGGTCCGGATCTGGTCTGCTCAAACCCGGAATGCTTACACAGATGATTATAAATCCGACTATAATGCGGGGACACTGGACTTTTCCGGGGGGAAGGAAACGCAATCCTTTGATGTTGATAATGCAAGATTCGCGGTTGCAGGTTTTATTCTATCCCTGCTACTGATTGGTGTTCTCAAAATTTCCAATGATCTTCGCATACTATTCATAATCAGAAAGGGCTCATATTTAATAAGAAGATACAGATCAGTCTCGATTTATGCAAATGACAGCATAAAAATTCCCTTTTCATACTGGCTGCCCGGAAATGCGAATATAATAATCCCAACAGATCTTATCGGGAGGCAGGCGGATTACAAAATAACTGTTTATCACGAACTTCAGCATCACCGAAACGGCGATACAAAATGGGTTTATTTAGTGTGGCTTTTAAAATCATTATGCATTTTAAACCCGTGTATCCATTTGTGGAGCCGTTTGATATCTGAACTCCAGGAGTTCGCCTGTGATGAGGTATTGGTCGACCGCAAAAAGATTGATTCACAGGATTATGCCCGCTGCCTAGTTGAGGCGGCAAAATCAGCGTCATACCGGAGGCGTGCGCCTGTATGCGCAACAGGACTCACGTTGATGGTTCAGCGCCAACTTTTAAAAAGGAGAATTGAAAAGATGTTTATAAAACTACCAAATCAATTGAAGTGGCATGTCAATTATGTGGTTTTAATTTTAATTATAGGGTTGATGACAACAATATCTTTTGCCTCAAAGGGTGTTGTTCAGGACCGGAGAATCTCAATGGAACAGGCAGTTGCAATGGCTGAAAAGGCCGGAGAAGATACAGACTTTCCTGTCGTAGTAAATGATCTTGTCCTGAAGGAGCTTAATACATATCTGGGGACATCTGAAGGACGGGAATTTATTAAGGCCTCTCTGGAGCGAATGAAAAACTTTCGCGATGACTTTGAAAAAAAGATTAAAGAGTATGGTGTTCCCATGGAGTTTGATTGAATCAGGTTATCAGGAGGGTAATAAAAGCGGGGCAGGTTCAGCGGGAGTTTGGATGTTTATTCCATCTACAGCCCGTGCTTTTGGTTTACGGGTTGATGATGATGTGGATGAAAGACTTAATGTCGACACTCTCACCGACGCGGCGATAAGGTATCTGCTGGCAAACAAACTCAGATTTAATGACTGGCAATTGGCCGTGCTGGCATATAATATAGGAGAGCGAAATGTCCAGAAGACAATTGAAGAGACAGGTTCCCGTGATGTCTGGGATATAGCGGGAGCGTACCATAATAATAAAAACTACAATAAATATTATGAAAAGTTTATGGCCGCTGTCATAATAATGAAAAATCCTGATTGTGTGGCAGACGAGCCGGAAAGCCTGGTAAAAAAAGATGAAATACAGTTAATCCGGCCTGTCAAAGGATGGATCTCAAGTAAATATGGATACAGAAACTCACCCTTTACAGGTGAAAAGGAATTTCATAATGGAATTGATATTGCCGCACCTTCAGGGACTCTGATAGCTGCATCAGCTTCCGGCATTGTGAAGGAGGCGAATTTTTCCCAGGTAAAGGGTCATTATGTTTTACTGCAGCACAAAAATAATTTTCAGACTTTCTATGCCCAGTGTGAAAAGGTACTTGTTAAGAAAGGGCAACATGTAAAAGCAGGTGATGATATTGCATCCTGTGGAAGCAGTGGAAGATCAACCGGACCTCATCTTCATTTTGAGTTAAGATATGCTGAAAAACCGATAGATCCGGAAAGATTTATTGAATCCCATTAGCAATTTCATATGCTTTATCATAAGGAAAATACTTATAAAGTTAAGGACAGATCCTCACTTCTAAGAAAAATCAGGGTCTGTCCTTGACATTGGACAGATATCTTAATTTACAAAACTTTCCTTTAAAAAAATTATTTAAAGCAACAGGTCAGTTCTGAAGCACATAATACCACATTGAATAATAACAAGGGGATGTTATTGGTA
>CAZJOB010000115.1:0-2633 GCA_964547435.1 uncultured Desulfatiglans sp.
ACTGGATACCCCCGGCTTCAGTCATGCCGGGGCAGGCTCCATTCGCCGGTATGACAATATGACACTTTTTGCCATATTATTCAAAGGTCTCTTATTGTAAATGTCCTCATACTATTGAACCAGCATAGTAAAATATTTTATTTAAAAAGTGATCTCTTTTCATTTGTCGTATGGCCGCCGGGACTTTCAGGCGGGCTACCCGATAAATGAAAAATTGTTTTCTTCGTGTACTTGGCGCACTTGAGCGCAGCGGGCGGTGAAAATGTTTTTCTTATCTTCTCTTCTTCTAATGCTCTGAGGCTCTAATGCTCAAAGGCTCTAAGCCCCCAGCCTTTCCCTCACCTCTCACTATAATTCTTATTAATCCACTCTCTGTACTCCCCGCTTCTCACACTGTTTACCCATTCCATATTATTGAGATACCAGTCGACTGTGGATTCCAGGGCCTGTTCAAAGGTGTGGGCCGGTTGCCAGTCAAGTTTTTCGTGGATTTTGGTCGCGTCTATGGCGTAGCGTCTGTCATGACCGGGACGATCCGTGACATATTTTATCAGGCTTCTGCTTGATTTTTCCCTTACGCGTCCCAGGCGGTTGTCCAGAATATCACAGAGCAGATGCACTATCTCTATGTTTTCCTTCTCCTCGTTGCCGCCCACATTGTAGGTTTCCCCGGGTAATCCTTTTTCAAATACCCTTATAAGTGCGTCGCAGTGATCTATGACATAGAGCCAGTCCCTTACGTTTTTTCCATCGCCATAAACAGGCAGGGGCTTTTCTTCTATGATATTGAGGATCATGAGAGGTATCAGTTTTTCAGGAAACTGGTATGGGCCGTAGTTATTGGAGCAGTTGGTTATCAGTGTGGGCAGGCCGTATGTGCGGTGAAACGCGCGCACCAAATGATCCGCTGCCGCCTTTGATGCTGAATAGGGGCTGGATGGATCATAGCGGGTTGTCTCGGTGAAGTATCCGGTGGGACCCAGGCTGCCATAAACCTCGTCTGTGGACACGTTGAGAAAACGAAAATTGTCCGCCACTTTCTCGTCCTTCCAGAAGGCAAGGCTGTTCTGAAGAAGATTGAATGTGCCTGTGACGTTTGTTTTAACAAATGCATCCGGGTCGGTGATGGACCTGTCCACGTGGGATTCGGCAGCAAAATGGATAACGCCTGACAGGTTGTTTTCAGAAAATATTGAGTTTACCAGGTCAGGGTCACATATGTCGCCGTGGATAAATTGGTGACGCTCTTTGTCCAGGTCGCTCACACTGTTGTAGTTGCCCGCGTAGGTAAGGGCGTCCAGGTTGATGATTTTCCATTCGGGCCGTGTTTCCAGGGCGCGGCGAATGAAGTTGCTTCCGATAAATCCGGCTCCGCCGGTTACGATTATTTTAGTCAATTGGTTACCTCGTTGAATTGTTGTTCGGGATGCGGGATGCTTAAAAGATAGAGACTTAGAACCTCAGAGACTTAGAAGACTAGAACTTTAGAGCCTCAGAACTATAGAGCTTTGGAAGACTAGAACTTTAGAGCCACAGAGCCTTTGAGCCTTAGCAAAGACTGTCTGTTTTATTCCTTTAATCCAACATCCAGAATCTCAGCGAAACAAGCACCTCATCTTCTAAACTTCTTATCTTCTCTTCTTCTAATGCTCTGAGGCTCTAAAGCTCTATGGCTCTCTGTTTCTACGGTTTTCTTTTAAAGATATTAAGCCTTGCGAAGCCCTGTTTTATCTCTTTCCATTTGGGTGCTGATTCAGGATCTTCATCCAGCCTTTTTGTGAATTCCATGAAGAATATTATAAATATCCCAAGAAAGAGACTTACTATAAAGCCCAGAATAACATTCATCTTTATTCGGGGTTTTACAGGTTCTCTCGGGGGCACTGCCTCTTCAAGCACATTGATGGTCGGTATGTCCTTTGCTTCATCCAGTTTTGCCTGCTCGAGCTGGGTGGTCAGCATGGTTATAACGCTGGTCTTTGCCTTTACCTTTAAAAGCAGCTTGCTCTCTTCATAATTGAGACCGGGAATTCTCGTAAGGGGTATGTAGAATTCCACCTTGCCCTTTTCTATCTCTACAGGGACCTGTGGATCTTCCGAATAGGTCAGCCGGTCAATATTTTTTTTCATTGCATCTATCTGTGCATCCAGACTTCCTATCTCTTTAGCATCTTCCTTATAATATTTTTCCTTAGCAGCCTTCTCCACCTCAAAGCCAACCTTACGGCTCTCCATTTCAGCAAGGACTTCAAGTGTGGCTTCTGCCTGCTTATTTATTGAGATCGCCCTGTTGTTTTCCTGGAACGCACGGAGTTCCTTCTGGGCATCATCCAGTTCCTGATCCACCACTTTCATACGATTTTCAATATATTCCCGAAGACGCCTTGCCGAGGTAAAGGAATTTTTAAGATTGTAATCATCAAGTGCCCGGACATACGAATTGGCAATGTCCGCAGCAAACAAGGGGTCATTGGACTGCATTGATATGGATATGGATGGATTGTCTTTGGATACTGAAACCCGCACTTCGTCGGCGAATGATTTGGCTGTTTTATTTTCACCGCCTTTATCAACACCCATTATGGAAAAATAGTCGTATCTTTTTAGCACATGTGTTGCCAGTTCATTGCTCT
>CAZJOB010000115.1:2643-9732 GCA_964547435.1 uncultured Desulfatiglans sp.
CCGCCTCAAACACGGCTGAAGGGGTGGATGAAGAACCGCCGATGCCAGCGACTCCAAACTGTTCCATAAAGGCCGCTGTTTTCATTCCGGATGAATCGCCTTCACCGGTCTCAGGAAGTATGGCCGCCTTTGCCTCGTATGTCTTATCCGAAAGGAAGCTCATGATCCCCACCAGGAAGGTGACAACAAGGCAGAAGGCGATGAGGAATTTTCGTCTCTGGTAGACCGGGTAGATGAGGTCTATGAGGTTGATTTCATCGTCAGGGTCGTAGTCGGGAAGATTTATATTTTGGTTATTCGGAGGTTGTGTCATTTTTTACCTTTGAAATAAGGGTTATAGATTCGAAGATGCATAAATAGAGGTCGGAGCTACAGAACCTCAGAGCTTCAGAAAAAAATTATCGGGACTCCGGAGCATGGACCCAAGCATTTTACCCACTTTGCCACATTTATCAGATAACCGATAATGTTCATTTTCCTTTAAATAACCACAATCTTTAGCAAAATCAAGCCAGGTATCTGTTTCACTATTCTCACCATCACAGTCTGTTAATTTCATTAAAAAATGAGCCTCATATCTACGTTTTGACCAGGCTTCTCTTAAATTGCTACAAACCGAACGCGATGCTCTCCTAATCTGATCTGTGAGAGAATATTTTTCTTCAACCGGAAAATCTTTGCTTATTTCGAATATCTCCATCGCTAAAGAATATGCTTCTTTATAAACTGTTAATTCTTTGGCGGAATTTATTTTCATAGTTTACAACTTTTAATCTTTCAACATGAATATTTACCATTATTCAGAGACATTGAGATTCTGCAGTCCTGAGGTTCCGCAGTTCTAAGGCTCTGATCCTCCAGCCATTGGAAACCTTGAATATTTGAATCTTGAACATTGAATCCTTCATATTGCATTCCCGGAATTTCACGGAACCAGCACAAGGCCGGTAATATTGGTTGCAGGCAGGCCGTAGCTCATACTGGTCCAGGGCGCTCCATTAATATCCGGCGCCGCAAAAACGCCCTTTGATGTTGCGGCATAAACAAGTTCCCTGTCATCTGATATAGTCACTATTTCAATATCAAACACCCGCAGTTCTTTGAGCAGGCCCTTATCCAGCTTTTTCCATTTTTTACCGCTGTTCTTTGACAGATAGATGCCGTCGGATGTCCCTGTGTATATCCTGTCCGGGTTTTTCCGGTTTACCACGATATCGTATATGAGACTGTTTTTCTTTATGCCCCTTTCCGATTTTACCCAGGTCTTGCCTTTGTCAGTACTTTTGTAGAGGCAAGGAAAAGAACCGAAAAATCTCCCTATCAGCCCTTTTTCTTCCGGATAAACACCGGCGCCCGCGTAAAGGTTTTCTCCCTTCGGATCACAGGCCATTGAGATGATATTTTTGTTTTTTATGCCCTCTGAAATGGATGTCCAGGAGTTTGAAGCGCTGTTCCACTGAAAGAGATCCTTTTTTGTTCCGGCATACAGTGTGCTATTCATACCGGTCAGAAAGGTATTTACATCCCTGTATGTAAGACCTTCGTTCAAAGGCGTCCATTCATTGCCGTTATCCAGGGAGAAATAGACGCCATGCTCCAGGGTCCCTGCCAGCAACTGAATAGAATCCTGAGAGCCTGCAGGCCTGTAAAAGGCCATTGCCCTTACATTTTCATCCTTGAGCGCCTCCACCTGAGCAAGTGTTTTATTATTTAAGTCAATTGTAAATAAACCCGCACCGGTTGTTCCTACATACAGAAGGCTGTTATTTGGGCTCATTAAGATCCGCTTGAAGTATAGTTGGATATTCTCCTGGTCCTTTATGATGGGATACCAGCTTTTTCCGCCATTGTCACTCTTGAAGACGCCTTCACTGTAAGTTGCGGCGTAGCAAGTTATATTGTTATCCGGGATTGTCAGATCAGCCTTTTGGCAGCCGATGGTGACAATCAGCAATGATATGATCATTGGCAAGATGCTGAATGATTTTATTTTTTTTGTCATGAACCGGGTCCGGGTTACAGGTTATTGGTTATGGATTATTGGAGGAAACATATCCTTTGGGTTCCCATGCGTCAACCGAATTTTTGACTATGGACTGAATACACCTCCGGCCTTTGGATTACATGCAAGAATATCTCTGGAACTGGAAGATTTCAGACTCCTCTTTTCAGCATTCAAAATTATTACCAGAGATATAAAAGTTTTTCCCTGGGAATATCCAGGCTGTTTTCAGTCTTTTTCCCAATATCATGGGTCTCATCAAAAAATAATACTACATCAAATGAGTCATCGCTTAAAACACCAACTTCCCCCAAATTATCGTAATAACCGACAAGAGTTAGGCTGAGATCCCTATCTTTAATGATTGATGTTATAAAGTCCCTGACCATTAACGGCCCGAAAAATATGACCCGGTTCTGACCTTCCTTTGCAATTTCAATCAGTCTTGCGGCAACCCTGTCCTTTAAAAACTCATATTCCCTGAGTTTTCTCAACACGAATTTGACCGCCAGCTTTGATTTTTCTTCCAGTCCCTTTGGAGTAAGGAGGTAGACGTAACCGATCTTGTTGGGATTGTTTTGAAAGTTACCGAGCTTGACAAATCCCTTTTCCAGCAGGCTTTTAAGGATATAGTTCACCTGCCCCAGACTTATCCCTGAAATCTCAGACAATTGCCTCTGGGTGGATATCTCTTCCCTGTGTAATGCATCCAAAACCTGAAATGTCTTTTCGGTCTGTTTCACGCCTCTTTTTTCACTCTGTTTTAAATAAAAACGACATGTTCATATTTGAACGGCATCCTAATTTGAACAACCCCTGTTGTCAAGGCAAAACTTAAAGACAGGTTTATCACACCCGTTCGCTTTGCTCACTAGAGACACAGAGCACACAGAGATAGAAATATATTTTTATATACAAGATACGACAGAATGTCTGTTGTTAAAATCTTGACACCTTAATGACGCTGTCGTACCATCCATTTCAAACACTTAAGCCCGGGAGGATAATTGACATTGGCAACAGAAAAAGAACGCAGACAACTTCCCCGGATTAATATCAACTGGCCTGTAACCATCTATATCGGTAATGACCGAATGGATGGGGAAATAAAAAATATCTCATCAGAAGGATTACAAATCTGCTGCGAAAGTCCTCTTCCCCTGGAAAAGGTTTTCAGGATCTCAATCAATCCCCCTGAGTATCAGTCAATAGGCATGACAGGCAAAGTGGTCTGGTCCAATATGTATGGGATGAAAGGGGAAAAAGATGTCTATGGAATGGGCGTATGCCTTGTGAAAATATCAAAAGAGGGGAAAATACAGATCAAAGAGATACTTTCTAAATACGTTAATTCCAGGCAGTTATAGATTCCCGCGCGGGAATGTCCGGACTTGTTTCAGAATAATGTCGGATTTGCTTCGCTTAACCCGACCTACATTCTAAGCAAGTGTCTACATCTGTGCCTGATGCCTGTCACCCTGAGCGCCCGTCCTCCGCAGTAGCACTGCTACGGAGGATGGAAAGCGAAGGGTCTCTATTTTATGAACAGTCACCTGCCAGGTCACGCCATTCGGGAATAACAGATTCATGAGAGATTCTTCGCTTCGCTCAGAATGACAATTTTAAAATACTCAGAATGACAATTTTATAAAAAAAAAGATTAATGAAATACCATTTGGAATTCGCATTTATGGTGTAATTACCATAGGTCCGGCATCATCAATAATACCGCTCTGCTGCCCCGAATCATTTTCAATATCCATATAAAAGGCCAGGCTTCTTTCCAGAAGAGACATGAGAAACAGGTCTTTGCCGGAAGATATGTCTCCTGCCTCCATGGCCGCGGCCAGGCACATCTTCGCGTAATTTTCCTCACCGCTTTTGTAAAAGATATAGGCGGTCTCTTCGAGCATATGCTTTACAATAAGTCGTTTTGATTCAGGAAACAGTGAAGATAGCGCCTTTTTCTTTATTTCATTCACCCTGTCCATCTTCTGGCCCTCAGTAACAAGGATCAGGCTGTCATTCACCTTCAGGATATCATCAATTACAGGACTGATCTCTTTTGAGCCGATTATCCAGGAGTCCATCAGTTCCTGCTCAAACAGTTCTACAATAACCGATTCTGTAATATCCTCTGCCGGTATATCCTGTCTGTCTATAAAATCATAGATAACAGGTTCTTTGAGTATGGCGCTGTTTTCCTGCAGCCATGGCCTGAGTTTAAGATAATCAGACGCTGATTCGCCAGCCTTGAATTCATTCATTTTATAAGCCTTTTCAAGGATCGCGGCGGCGTGTGACACAGATGTCTTCACCACGCGGATATTCTGATCAATAAAGAATTTCTTTATCTCACCGGATCTCTTCTTTCCGCACTCATTATACAGAAAATACTCCATTCCTGTGTTGTGATTCACAACCCCGATTCCTATCTCATACCCCTTATAGATATGAGGTACTACCAGCAGCACTGACTGACCGCCTTCAGTGTCTATTGAACCCACATACGCCTCGGGGGGATTCTCTTCCTGTTTAATTAGTGCAACAGGAGAAGTATGACGATTATCCCTGACAGGTATTGTCACCCCTTTCTGCCTTAATTTGAAGATGGTTTTTTTAACGGCCTTTCTGACCTGTTTATCTTCAAAACTGTCCTCGATCAGGAACAGGATATCCACTGCTTCTGCGTTGACAGTGGCCAGTCGCTCAACAAGGGCTACAGCCATTTCGTTGGATGTGATTCGTTCTCTTATATTATCAGGGGTGAGATTCCCGGGGTTTTCAAGAATGTTCGCGAGGATTTCTTCTTCTTTTTCTGACAAGGCCAAACTATTGGTGAATGCCTTCTTTTTTGACTTCTTTTTAGTTCCCACTACTCAGTCACCAACTTTTCTTCGATTGCCACATGATCTTCGTATCCACCTTCCCTGAGATAGACATTAATGGTTTCATTCGGAGAGATATTCCAGACTCCTGCGGAGTAATTTGCCTGAATGGGGAGTTCCCTGTAATTATCACCCCTGTCCACGAGAGCAACCAGTTCAATACTGCGGGGCCGGCCGAAATCCATGAGGGCGTCCATGGCCGCCCTTATTGTTCGCCCGGTAAAAAGGACATCATCCACAAGTATTATGGTTTTGTCATCTATCGAGAACCGAATCTCTGTCTTTCCTACCTTGGGTGTGGCGGCTATTTTTGTCCAGTCATCCCGATACAGCGTAATATCAAGAATGCCTGTCGGAGTTTTCACGGCATTGAGTCCTTCGATAAGTTCCTGAAGTCTTCCGGCAAGAAAGGCGCCGCCTGTCCTTATGCCGATAAGCACAATGTTGGCCAGGTCAGGATGCCTTTCAAGTATTTCTCCTGCTATCCTGTTGAGACTCTCTTTTATATCCTGTTCTTTCAGTATTATTCTTTTCCCCATTTCATCCCCTGCCATAGCAATTATTATGAAAAATCAGGCTTATATCATATCTGTTTTCCATAGGCAAAGAAATAAAATATTGATTTTCCTGACCTGAAAGGGGTAGAAAAGGGGACAGGGGTGAGAGGTTGAGAAGATAAGAAATTGAGAAAGCATTAAAACATTAAAACAATTTAACCGCCCGTTCGCTGCGCTCACTCAAGACATCCGCCGTCGCCTGCGGCTATGGCGCGACAAGCGAAGAGCGCGAAGTTTTTTATGAATCGGGTAACAGACATAAAAACTGTCTGTTTACGATTAGTAAAAAGGTTGCATCTTGTTTAAAAAAGGCGAACTCTTTTCATTTGTCGTATGGCCGCCGGGACTTTCAGGCGGACTACCCGACAAATGAAAATGTTTTTCCTTCGCGAACTTCGCGTACTTTGCGGTTAGAATGTTTAAAGACTTAAAAGCATTTTCACCGCCCCAGTGAAATACGCTGTGCTGATCACTGCGTGATATTTCACAGGGCAGGCCCGTTCGCTGTGCTCACTCAAGGGCGCTAAGGACGCCAAATTTTACATGAATCGTGTGCCGGAGTCGTTCCGGTTACGATGCATACATTGGAAAGTTATGGGAAAAATAGACCTTTGTGAAAAACTTAACTACGCCTTCAGGAACAGGGACCTGCTTGAAGAGGCCTTCAGACATTCATCATATGTCAATGAAAAAAAAAATGAGGGCATAAGAGACAACGAAAGACTCGAATTTCTGGGAGACGCTGTCCTGGATCTGGCAATAAGCAACATTCTTATGGATATCTTCACTGATGCAAAGGAAGGCGATCTTTCAAAATACAGGGCAATAGTGGTAAATGAAAAGGGCCTTTGCCGGGTGGCAAAAGATCTTGGTCTGGGAGACCTTCTGCTTTTGGGCAGGGGAGAGGACATGACAAACGGGAGAGAAAAAACCTCCATCCTCGCAAACACGGTTGAAGCCCTTTTAGGCGCCCTTTACCTTGACGCAGGGTATGAGAAAACCAGGGAGATTATTTACAATCTCTTTGTTCCCCAGATCAGGGACATTAAGACAAAGACCGTTGATTATGATTACAAAAGCATGCTTCAGGAATATACTCAGGAGGTCTTTAAATCCCTGCCCGAATATCTTCTGCAGGAAGAAAAGGGACTTGCCCATGACAAGACATTTAAGGTTGCCTTACTGCTCGAGGGTAAAGAGGTATCAATCGGAACCGGCAAGAGTAAAAAGGAGGCGGAACAGGAGGCGGCAAGGGAGGCTTTTTATTGTCTGGTAAAAGAGAAAAAAGAAATATCATAGTCCCGGTATTTATTCCTGCCCAGGGATGTCCATACAAATGCGTTTACTGCCATCAGGAAAAGATTACCAGCCAGTCAGGGATTCAGATCAACGCGACCCATATTACAGGGGTTCTTGATACTGCGCTCGGTTCCCCGGGGTTTAACAATATTCAGAAAAGGGAAATCGCCTTTTATGGAGGCACCTTTACCAGGCTCGGGACCGATAGAATGGTTGAACTGCTTGAGGCCACGGCGCCATATATTCGTAACGGATCATTTCACTCAATAAGGGTATCCACCAGACCGGACGAAATTGACGAAGAACGTCTTGAATTATTAAAGATGTATAATGTCTCGACAGT
>CAZJOB010000116.1:0-942 GCA_964547435.1 uncultured Desulfatiglans sp.
TGCGGTAAGCACGACCGCGCATTTCCTGATATCATCCTTATTCTTTTTCCCCGGAAAGATCAGATCAGGGAAGGTCTTTTTTGCCTCTGCAAGCTCATCCCTGTATCTTTTCTCATTTACGAACGCGCTGTATCTCATTTGCCGATGCTGTTCAAAGACATCAAAGGGGAATTTATCGTTGAGATAGTCCTTTAATTGGTTCCGCTGATTGTTATTCAGTCTGTTGCAGTCCAGTATATATTCCGCTGCCAGCCTGTCGTTCCATTCAGTCATTTCCATGCCCTTTTTTTGCTAATCTTCTTTCACTTATCTGCCGATAACATATTAGCGAGATCTGCGAATCTCCATGTAATTTTAATGGAATATATTAATTTTAAAAAAAATGCAATGTAACGATACTGTTATTAATCATCCTGGCTGTCAGGTTAAAACAGACAATCGTTGCAGGATATCATAAGGAAAAAATGGCCCTCCGGAAACCACATAAAAGCAGGCTAGATGATCTGGTAGAGCGTGTAAACGACTCTGATCTCTCCTCCATTAAGAATATTGTATCAGGCATTACTAAAATCATAAATGACCCTAAATCAACAGTAAGGGAATTGCATGAAATTATTCAGATTGACCCGCCATTGTCATCAAGGGTTTTAAGACTTGCAAACTCGGCATATTACTGCCCGCCGAAAAAGATCAGTGAAATTATCCGGGCTATCATCTGGGTAGGGTATGACGCGATCAAAGAACTGGTATTAAGTCAAAAAGTCTGCCAGCTCTTAAAAATAGATGGATCGTTACAGGAAAACTCAAGGATGTCTCTCTGGAAACACAGTATAAGCGTCGCGATGCTGAGTAAAATGATCTATAGAAGAGAATATGGTGAAAGAGGCGATAATATGTATGCGGCAGGCCTTTTACACGATATCGGTCTGATTATACTGGACC
>CAZJOB010000116.1:969-5424 GCA_964547435.1 uncultured Desulfatiglans sp.
TACGAAAGCTGAATAAGGGAGAAAAAGACATAATATCTATCGAATATGACTTACTGGGATTTGATCATACAAAACTGGCAAAGGCTGTGATGGAAAGCTGGAATATTCCCAAGGAGCTATGCATAGCCATAGGCAATCACCATAATCCTTCGGATGTCGATAAAAGATATTCCAGAATGGCAAAAACTCTTTTCGTCGCGGATTGCTACTGTCAGGAAACCGGCAGGGGATTAACCGATGGCGCAATTATCGACAGAAATATATATGAAAACTGCATGAACACCCTGAAGATACATAAAATCGCCCTGGATCTGATCATGGAGGACGCGAAAAAAGAAATATTAAATATGGAACAAGAGGGGTTTTTCAGTTAATGGAAAAACAGGCAAATATAAATAAATACATGGACAAGATTTCGCTTCTGGAACTCAAGATAAAACACCTGAAGAATGATCTCCTTCTTACAAGAAAAGAAAATGAGAGCGCGATTGCAAACTATTTTGAGATCTATTCCGATGTGGAAAAAAAGGTTGGGGAACGAACAAAAGATGTTAACCGGCTAAAGAAAAAACTGGAACAAAAGGCAAAAGAGCTTGAACTTATGCTGGATGCATCTCCCGGTATCATTTTTTTTAAGGATCATGAACAGAGAATACTGCGTTGCAATAAGAAATTCTTTAAAATAACCGGACTTCCTGCTCATGAAGTTATAGGGAAAAAGTATACCGAGATGTTCCCTGAGAACAAAAATGAATATCTGAAGGCAGATATGGAGGTTATGAAAAATGGAAAACCTCTATTGAACATAAAGGAATCGATTCGGACGCCCGATGGAGTGAGAAGAATATCAATTGACAGAGTTCCCTACAAAGATATTGATGAACATGTGGCAGGCCTAATTGGTTTTACCCTGGATATAACAGACATGGAAAGGGCGGAAGAAGAAAAAAAGAGGCTTGAAGACCAGCTCCAGTATGCACAAAGAATGGAATCCATCGGCACGCTTGCCGGAGGCATGGCCCATAATTTCAATAACCTTCTTATGGGGATCCTGGGGAATTCGAGTCTGATGCTTCTGGACACCGATCCTGAAAGTCCCAATTACCATTATCTCAAAACCATTGAGAAACTCGTAAAAAGCGGATCTGATCTAACAAGGCAGCTTCTGAATTATGCAAGAGAAAGTGATTTTCAGATAAAGGTATGGGATTTGAATAGTCTGGTCAGAGAGACTTCATCCACATTCAGGATTACAAGAAAGGAGATAGTCATTCATCTTGACCTGGAGGCCGGTTTGCCGGGAGTTAAGCTGGATCGGGATCTGATTGAACAGTCCCTGCTTAATCTTTATATAAACGCCGCTGATGCCATTGGTGAAAGCGGAGAACTTTATATAAAGACAATGCGCATCACCCATAAAGATATAAATAAAAAGCCGTTTAATCCAAAACCCGGCAGTTATGTGTTATTGACCATACGGGATACAGGTTTGGGTATGGATGAAAAGACAAAGGAACGTATTTTTGATCCATTCTTTACTACAAAAGGTCTGGCGAAAGGCACAGGCCTCGGGCTTGCCTCTGTTTATGGAACGATAAAGGCCCATTTGGGTTATATTGATGTCAGTTCGGAAAAAGGCAAGGGAACAACCTTTTACATATATCTGCCCGCGGCCTCGGAAGAGATCGCTGAAATCCCTAAGCCGCCGCAGCCGGAACTGATTAAAGGGAAAGGGGTTATCCTTTTAATAGATGATGAAGAAATAGTAATCGAAACCGGAGAGCAGATACTGAAAAAGCTGGGATATACTGTAATAAAAGCCGGCAATGGAAGCCGGGCACTGGAACTGTATAAAGAAAATTCCGATAAGATAGATGTTGTTCTTCTGGACATGATTATGCCTGAGATGAGCGGCGGAGAGATCTTTAAAAGATTAAGAGAGATCAATCCGGAGGCAAAGGTCATTTTATTAAGCGGTTATAGTCTGGATGGCTACGCTCAGGAAATAATGGACCGTGGCTGCAACGGGTTTATACAAAAGCCCTTCAGCATCGCGGAGCTGTCTCAAAAGATAGTGAATACGTTATAAGGGCGATTAATGGCGCAGGGAAAATAAATATCACCATGAAGCCGGCCTGATATTCAAGGCCCCATATCTTAAATGGACGGTTTCACACACTCAAAATTCACTGAGTCATCGATGCTGCCCGCGCCATTATATCGCGACACATAAGGATACGGGCACAGGGGCCGCGTGCGTATGATCGTGCCGTCCTTCATCTGTCTTGCCTGAAGGGTTTCAGGGGCCTTGCCCTTTTCCACCCAGTTTATAATAGCCGTCATGGGATCAAGCTGGTTCGGGCAGAAACCTCCGCTGCAGTGAGACATGCCCGGTATCATAAACAGGCGAAAGAAATCCTTTGTGTCAGGCCCGTTTACAGCCAGGGCCTGTTCATAATAGTTCACGCCCACCATTGGCTGAAGAACAGGGTCCGACCATCCATAGGTCATAAGAAGCTTGCCGCCCCTTTCCCTGAAACCCGAAAGATCAGTATCCTTTGCATCGGCCAGCTTTCCCCATTCGTCCAGCATATGAATATCACGGTCAAAATCAAAGGTAGAGCACTCATAATCTGGTTTCGGGGGCTTATGCACCAGGTATCGCATGGTATCCTGAGCCAGGCCGAAATCCGCGGGCAATGCCCCCGGTTGAGCGCTCACAATAAAGAGCATCCATCCGCTCTGAGAACCGCCGCCGAACATGTTCGGCATAATGGCCTCGCTTCCGGGCATAAATCCGGGAAATATCTTTTTTCCTTTGCTGTCAACAGGCCCGCTGTAAACCTTTGCTATTGCCTTTGCCTGGGCCTGAGTGAGGCAATCGGGGTTGTCCTTGCCTTCGGCGCAGATGGGAACATCGCGAACCGGGTCAAAATCACATTCCCTCGGATCATTGATGAGACTGTCCTTAATGCCGTCAACTGAGTCGCACCTTGCCATCACCCTTTCTGCCAGAAGCTCCAGTTTTTCCGCAGTCACAGGGGCCTCGCTTAAGGCCCTCTGGTTCCACATGGCCCCTATTGTGAAGCCTGTCTGATCCAGCCACGGCGCGTTGGCAACAATGCCGTCAAAGTCTTCGGGATAACGCTGTGCCTCCATCATTCCCTGGCGGCCTCCATTGGAGCAGGAATTCCAGTATGAATATGACGCGGGCTTGCCGTAAAATTCCTTTATAATATCCTTAGCCGTGATGGCAGTTATGTGTACTGCCCGGTATGCATAGTCGATCGCCTTTTGCGGATTGCTCATTACAAAGGAGGCGCCCGGTTCCCTGTTCGAGTCATGGCCCGTGTTTGTCTGGGCTGCAGCAAAGCCGAATTGAAGCGCGGTGTTTATCTGTGCAATCTGCATCGGGTCATCCAGAGACTGGCCCGCATGACCGCCATTCCCGGTCATATAGAACCTGCCGTTCCATTTATCGGGAAGATTTACCTCAAACTCTATTTCCGGGTCCAGCATTCCTCTGACACGGCAATAGGCAGGCGTCTCTCCTGCGGCAGGCAAATGCTCGGATGAGATTCGCACCAGGTCGACTGCTTTAAACAGACCCATGTCCTCACATTTTTTGAAGGGAGTGATGTCTGTTTTTGAATAGTCCACAAGGGATCTCCTGATATCGGAAAAATTTTGCGACTGAGCAGGCATTGCCATAGCCACAGCCAGGAGGCCCATAATAAAGATTGTTATACATCCCTTTCCGGTATGCTGTTTTTCCTGCAACCTTACAGCCTTTTTGTCTTCCATCCTTTCCTCACTGTTATAGACTATTCTTTGTCACTTTCTTCCGACCACTCACGGAATTTTTCCTTTTCCTCTTTACTCATATTATTCCATCTCAGCCATTCCCTGAACTGCTGTTTTTCTTCATCGCTCAGGTTGTTCCAGTCATCCCTGAGCGGGGATTCCGATTTGACGGCAGGCGGCCTTTCCGGTTGAGTGTAAGACCTTTTCGGTTCAATGGAAGGGCTTTTGGGCTCGATCCTTCGCTCCTGTTCCTTTACTTCAACAGGCTGAGACACCTTTATACCCTCGCTTTTCGTTTCTGTGGCCATTTCAGATGCCTTTCCGGTCTTTTCAATCCATATGTCCGGATTATTGGCAAACCTCTCCGCTTCGTGTATGCTTCGAAGCCTGGGATGCGTTAATCTGTAAATGCCCCCGGCCTCTCCGTTGAAGGTCAAAAAGATAATATTTGATCGCAATTTTCTGAAATTTTTCGGACTGAATTCCCAGAAGGTGCTGTAGCGGGCGGCTATTTCATACTCACCCGGGGCCAGGTGATATTCTTTTGTGGATGAGATCAGGTAATCCCTGAGGGTTGAGAGGCTTCTGCCGTTGATGCTCAGCACATCAATATCAGACCAATTGATCCCAATGCCGCTCATCACATCCAGA
>CAZJOB010000116.1:5434-9689 GCA_964547435.1 uncultured Desulfatiglans sp.
CACCGCCTCCGACGGTTTAATAGCCGCAGTGTCATAGAGGCGCATAGGTTCAGGGGTCTGGCATGATAGAAGCGATAAAACAATTCCAATAAAAATAATTCCGGCAATCAATGATTTTTTTGTCATATCAATCCTCATCTGGGAAGCTTTAGGGAAAAGTGGTTTATTAACTTTGATAATCTCGTAAAAATTAATTTTCTTTGTTTGTCATTCCCCGGCTTGACCGGGGAATCCAGTGTTTTCAAATACTTAGAGATTCCCGCCTGCGCGGGAATGACGTTTCTGGGACTTTTTACGAGTTCAATAATTTTGACGGTCTCGTAAAAAATCCTGTAGACGTCATTGCCGAGAATATAGGAGTATAGGCCCTGTGTGTCAAGGAATTTAGCAGGATCAATTCGAATTTCTCAAAGGATTAATGACCTGTTTTAATTAAGAAATTTGCCAGCCAAGTATCTGCAGCCATGCCCGATGCTTGTCCCTGAGCGAAGCGAAGGGTCTCTATTTTATGCCCAGTCATTTGCCAGATTACACCATTCGGGAATAAAAGATTCGAGACCTTTGAAAATCCCCCATCTGTCATTCCCCGACTTGATCGGGGAATCCATAAGTATTTAAAAATACTGGATAACCCCGGCTTCGGTCATGCCAGGGCAGTCTCCTTTCGCGGATATGACGATATGACATTTTTTTCAGGTTATGCAAAGGTCTCAGATTCATGAGAGATTCTTCGCTTCGCTCAGAATGACAATTTTAAGTATATAATATCAATCAAATATAATACACCCCAATTGATCTTTAAACGATTGCTGTGTATTCTTAAATTCTATCTTTTATGGAACTTTTTCATTGCCTGTGCGTTATCATTTTTGATTGTGTAGATAAATAAAAATGCCTTTCCTGAAGGAGGCAGACTTGAATTTCCGGGAAAATTTCATTGATCACTATGCTGACCTGTACTGTTTCGCGCGTCGAATGCTCGGCAGCCATGCGAACGCCGAGGATGTGACACAGGAGGCAATGCTCAGGTTTGTGCGTAACAAGGCCGGAGAGCTGGAAGGCATTTCCTGCCGTAAATGGTTATTCGTGGTGGTGCGCAACCTGTGCATATCCCAATTGAGGCATAAAGCATCGCGGGTTGAATTTTCGCTTGACGAATGCGCTGAGGCATGTTCCTGCTTCACGACACCTTCGGACTCGGCCCTGTCAAATGAAAGGGCAGTACAGGTTGAAAATGCTATAGCCGGATTATCACCAGATATGCGCGAGGTTATTATACTGCGTGAATATGAATCCATGAATTATGAAGAGATATCAGGGATTATCGGCTGTCCCGTCGGAACAGTCAGGAGCAGACTGGCGAGGGCGCGCTCTGAACTTCAAAGACGCATGAAACCTTTTATGGAGGAAAAGATATGACACTGAAACCACCTGAATCAGAAGAGGCGTGGGAGGAATGCATGTCCGCTTTTCTGGACAAGGAGATGCCCGCGAATGACATGATTGAGTTTGAGCGTATGCTTGAAAAATATCCCCTTCACGCGGCACAGATGGAAAGGCTGCGCCTCGCATCAGGTCTGCTGAGAGAATGGAAAATCGACCCGCAGACGCCTGATCCGGCCTTTTTGAGGAAGGTCCGGGGACTGAGTCAGTCGGGAGGGAATATCACATGGAGAACATGGTTCGGGACTTTGAGGCTGCAACCGGTACTTCCGGCCTTTCTTACAGGCATACTTGCAGGCATCTTGTTTATGACGCTTATTTACAAAGAGAGTAAGTCGGAGGCGGTATATACCCCGAGAATAAAGGTGACGGCATCCGGGACCGCTATATCTCCGGCTCAGGCGCATATGCTGCTGGAGACCGAAGAACTCAGGGTTAAGGTTCTTAATGAACTGGATCAAATGAACATAGGCAGCGCCATGGAATACTATAATGAACTCAAGAAAAAATATCCTGAAAGCCGCGCTCTCAGGGATTTATATGAAAACAGGACCCTGCGTCTCCTGCAAAAAGGCGTCCGGCTAGCATCTTACTAACTTTATAGGAGAATCAAAATGGCAAGGCGTATAATGTATATATTGTTGACAGGATTGGTTTTTTTGTCTTCGGGCTGTTACTATGAATTAATCTCCTGGAGTCCCGACAGCCGTTACGCGCTTTTTACATTGCCTGACAAGAAGATACTTTGGCAATGGGATAAAACCACCGGAAAGACAAATGAAATCATTCCCATGCTCAGGGATTTAAAAGACGAATCCGCGTCAAAACCCGAACCATTAAACAGGGACATCCTCGGATGCAGTTATCTTCCGGGCGCTTCCAGAGCGCTTGTTTATACCAAAGATGAAATCTTTATACTGGATATAAAATCAGGGCTCTGTGATTTGCTGGATAATAATGTGGGAACCGGCATTTATGTTTCCGGAAAAGGGGAGCGAATATTTTATGTGAAAAAAAATGAGGTCACGGGAAAGGAAGGAAATGCCGCACAAAAAGAATACTCCCTGATGGAATATCAGAACGGGGAAAAAAGAGTCCTGTTTTCCGGCGAAGAGGAGATATCCTTTCCGGGTTTAAGTCCGGATAACAGATATATAATGTATTCCACGAGTAACTCTCTATGCCTCTATGATCTGAAGGAAGAAAAATCACGAATAATCTTTTCTGAACAGGGAGGGGATATTTTTCATCCCATGTGGGTGAATAACAACCAGATCATATATGCCGTCGAGAAGGAAACGAAAGGCAGTGCATGGGATTTAGATGGCGCTATATACAGGCTGTCAATCGATCCGATAAGCAAAAAACCCGCGTCAAAGCCTCACATCCTGAAAAACAATATCTATCTGCCGGTTCCTTTCAGGATTGACGACTATACCTATGAAATACAAAGGCCTGAAAAAGATATGCATTCCGCTGGTTCCGAAGTTACAGAACCTGTAATTATAGCAACAGCGGTCATGCCCGGTGAAACCGAGCGCACACAGGCGGCCATAATTTCCATAAAGACCGGAGACACCCTCTGGGAAAGCGATGGGACCTATGCTGCTGCCCCGGCCCTGTCGCCGGATGGAAAAATCCTCGCGTATCTGAGCGGCATCGGCGATTTCATGTATCTTGAGACACAGGATATGAAAACAGGAAAGAGAAGTATTGCATGGAGAAATGAGGCGGAGAAACTCTTCGCCACGGCAGAAGACCTTAAACAGGCTGGTGAATTTCAAAAGGCACTGGAAGCATATCGCGCCTTTATAAAACAATTTCCCGACTCGGATATAGTCAAAGCCGCCTGTTTTCATATGGCGTCAATCCTCCTGAAACCTCAGCTTCTTGATCTTGACGCTGCTTATGACGCTTTAAAAAATTTTGATAACGAAGAGGCTCGATTGATTCTTGAGGGCAGCCTGTGGCGTCCTGAAGACCGCATCGCGGTCGATTCGCCGAAGGACTGGATTCAGACCTACGGCACAAAAGAATCAGAGAAATATTTCGGATTTAACACGGACCTTGCACGCGACCTGCGCGGCCTGTGGATGCGTGAAGGAAAGGAAAGGCTGTATATCCGGATCGACTATGGAACGAATAATGACCTGGATGGTCTCACCTTTCAGGACACCATGCTCCTGTTTGATTACGACACGCCTGATGAAGGTTCACGAAAAATCAGCGACAATTTTCAATGGGACAGGGGTGCGGACCGAAAAGCGCTCATTCGCCACTGGCATGAATCGGGAGAGCAAAGCCAGTACGATCTTGAGGTCCTTGATGAAAAGGACGAGATAATCCACAGATACCTTGTTTCCGGTTTCGCCCCGCCTGATAATCCTTTAATAAGACACTGCGGAATCTACCGGAAAAAGTCCAATTCAATCATATATGCCATCTCGCGTCGAATTCTGAATTTAAAGGCAGGAAACAGGGTACAGGTTCAGGTGTGTACGTTTAAAGGCGGGATCGAATCGTACAAAAAGCTTGAAACCCCGCGTTTTGACCCTGCAAAGGCGTTTTGCGATGTGGCGGATGCATTTGGAGAGGAAAACAATATTGAACGTATCAGAAAAGACAAGGAGGAAAAACCGGGGCTGCCAGTGATTATAAGGGGTTATGCCGGAGAATTTGATCCGGCAAAGTAGCATCTGGTCGGATTTGAGATTTTGACCGGGCGGACAGCCGCCTTCGCCAAGGCTTCCACCTTCGCCAAAGCTTCCGCCTTTGCTAAAGCTTCGGCGTGACAAGTCGGCGTGACAAGTCG
>CAZJOB010000117.1:0-6460 GCA_964547435.1 uncultured Desulfatiglans sp.
TCATTTTATATGCTCCGCTTTATGAGAGGTTGCAAGTATTTTACAATAACCATCTAAAAAGATAAATATGAATATTGTACTGACGAAAAGACTTTTTTAACCGCGAAATACGCGAAAGGCGCAAAAGAGTTTTTATCTCTCACAGCCGCCGTCGCTCTTCGAGCTATGGCGGGCCAGGGAGTCACAGAGCTCACAGAGTTATTTTTATATTATAACTTTTAAAATCTTTTCTCTGCGGGCTCTGCCTGTCTCGCCATCTTGTCACGCCGACTTGTCACGCCGACTTGTCACGCCGAAGCTTTAGCGAAGGCGGAAGCTTTAGCGAAGGCGGAAGCTTTAGCGAAGGCGGAAGCTCGAAGAGCGTCGGCGGATGGCTCGAGTGGGCACTGCGAATCCCGCATGATGGCGTGGAACAGGCCAGGGCAGAGATTAAGGCATTCTTTGGGTTCGCTTCGCTTGACCCAACCTGACTTTTTTTCGTGGATTTCGTGTGGTTCGTGGTTTGAGCTTAATGTCGGGTTGCTTCGCTTATCCCAACCTATGAACTGTATAAGGACAGGCTGGTAAAAGCTTCATACAGGATTTTGCTTTTACTTATGGACACGATTTTATAATAGTGCTATTTTCTCACGCCTACGGGCACTTCACACAAACTTCGTTCCCTTTTTTCGGGCATCCCGCCGGTTATAAGGGAAATGCTGATGATTTTTTCAACGGAGGTAGATTAATGGTCTTCAGGGCGCC
Organism: uncultured Desulfatiglans sp.; assembly: GCA_964547435.1. Taxonomy (GTDB): domain Bacteria; phylum Desulfobacterota; class DSM-4660; order Desulfatiglandales; family HGW-15; genus CAZJOB01. The sequence goes on from CAZJOB010000117.1 coordinate 745, forward strand.
TATCAAGGTCTGTTTTTCGGATATAGATTACGCGGGAATCGTTTACTATCCCCGCTTTCTCCATTACTTTCACCTGGCCATCGAAGAATTTTTCCGTACCGTACTGGGCATTGACTATTCCGAGGTTTTTCAAAAGCGCAATATCACCTTCCCCACGGTCCATATTGAAAGCGACTTTCGCAAAAGGCTCAAATACGGCGACCGGATCGATATGGAAGTCAGGGTAAGAAAGATCGGGAACAGCTCCATCACCTGGGGATACAGGGGATTTCTCGCCGGATCAAAAGATGAGATAATTGTTGAAGGGTGTAATGTGACTGTCTGTGTAAAGACAGACAGCTTTGAAAAAATTGACGTCCCGGACTGGCTGAGGGAGGGGCTGAACAGGTATATGAAAGAGTGTGATTGAAAGAAAATTAACGTTCAATGTTCTAGTTCAGCGTTCTGTGTTGCACCCTATTCCTTCCACGTGATAACCGGCGGCCTTCTCGGCGGAATCCTGTGGTACTTGAATCTTGGATATCCTGCCATCATTGCCCCGTAACACTTGTGCCCTTCAGGCAGGGACAGGGCTTCAATAACCGGAGGATGATTACCTGCCGCTGCCATGAAAAATCCCGCCCAGCAGCAACCCAGCCCCATGCCATAGGCTGCCAGCTCAAAATTCGACATGGCTATTATGCAGTCAAGAGATGCAAGATGATTATCTTTTTCACCGTGAGTGATGATAAGGGCCGGCGCGTTATGCAGAATAACATCAATGCCGGTCTCCCACTCCTCGATCAGTTTACCCAGGTGAGGATTCAGATTGCTGCCGGGAGTGTCATTTTCAATCAACATACGATAGTAATCTATCACCATTGACGACAGATCTTTTATTATGTTCTTTTCGCATATTGCCATCCAGTAGACGTCCCTTCCATTACGAGCCGTAGGCGCGTAACATGCCGTCTCAATAAGCCTGGAAAGCTTTTCCCTGGATATTAATCCATCCCGAAAGGCCCTTACGGAACGCCTGCCTTTGATAAACTGCTCACACTGATTCGGGCCTATTTTCAGCGAATCATCAAAAGTCTCAAACTGTTTAAGATCAAGGTCGCGATGGCTCAATGCCCCTTTGGGGCAAACAGCCACACAATGTCCGCACCGAATGCATGTTTCTTCAGCGCCCAAAACCGGCGCCGGATAACCATCTTCAGCTATCTCAATCAGCCTCAGGGGGCACGCTGCCACGCAGATCCCCTCCTGATCGCATTTATTTTTGTTCACCTGCAGCAAATCCATTTTATGCTCCTTTGCTCCCGAAATAGCTCAACACCATCATGGTAATATCGTCTGTCTGCGGAAGACCGTGTGAAAATGCGCTTACATTATTTATCACGCAGCTTAAAATCTCAGGCATTGTGCTTTCTCTTAAACCTTTAAGATCCTCTTCCAGCCTTGCGTCCGAATATAATTCATCATGTTTGTCAGTGGCCTCGGTCACTCCGTCCGTGTAAAGGAAAAGCCTGTCACCCGGGGTCATTTGAATCCTGTTGGATTTATAGACAAACTCCCCCATAACGCCCAGCGCCATGCCCTTTGTTGTGGGCAGGGCCTCGATCTTTCCATCCGCTTTAATAAGATAGGGAGGATTATGGCCCCCGTTGCAGTATTCCAGTTCACCGGTCTTTAAATCAAGTATGCCCAGAAACAGGGTGACAAACATAAGGGAAGGATTATCTATTGAGAGATCTTCGTTGACGCCTTTTACTATTCTGTCTGCTGAAAGGCCCTGGGTTCCCTTGCTCTTTATCAGGGTCTTGGTTATGGCCATGAATATTGCAGCGGGCACGCCCTTGCCGGACACGTCACCTACTGTGAAGCAGAGGTGATCTTCATCCATTAGAAAGAAATCATACAGGTCTCCTCCCACCTCCTTTGCCGGCACAAGGGTGGCATATATGTCAAACTCTATCCTGTCAGGAAACGGGGGAAATTTTTTGGGAAGAATGCCCATCTGTATGTTATGAGCAACCTTGAGATCGCTTTCTATTCTTTCTCTTTCAGCAGTGGCCTCTGTCAGATCGACGATATATTTTTTAAGCGATGTCTTCATGTATTCAAAGGATTCAGCGAGTCTTCCAACCTCATCCCTTGATTTTATTCGAGGAATCTCAACATCAAGGCCTCCTGTGGCGATCTCCTCGGACGCCATGGAAAGCATCCTTAATGGCCCGGTAATGGATTTGGCAATCCATACGGTAACGATAAAGATTATTAAAAATCCACAGATACTAATAAAGAGCACTGTATGGCTGAGGCGTGAGATATCGGCCATCAGTTCATTCTGGGGAAAAAGCACAGCCAAAGACCACCCGTTTGATGACAGCGGAGTGTAAACCATCCAGCATTTCTTATTCGTCACAATGCTGGTAAAAGGGGTAAATCCTGTGTTTCCGCTTACCATCTTTCTGCCTAGTTCCCGCACACTCTCATCCCCCATTGACTCCGCGACACTGAAAATGGTCTCATTCATAATGAGCTTTTCATCAGGATGAGTCACAAAGGTCCCGTTTTTGGAAAGTAGAAAACCATAACCGGTCTTCCCTATCCTGATTGAAGAGATTATCTCCTGCAGCCAGGCAAGAGAGATATCTGCTGTTACCACACCCATGAAGACCCTTTTTCCGCCAACATTTTTATAAAACGGCATGGAATAGGTAACCATGAGGATATTTCCGGCCCCTTCATCAAAATAAGGCTCTGTCCATGCCGATCTGTCCAGTTCTTTGGGTATCTGGTACCAGTCGTGGTAAATATAGTCATATGAAATGGATGTGGTAATAATATCTTCCCCATTTCTACAGACATACGGTGCAAAACGGGAAACATCCGGGCTGTAGGCATATGGTTCAAAGGCAATGGTGGTGCCATAGATCTCAGAATTGTTTGTTACCACCGACCGAAGAAGTTCAATCAGTTCCTCTCCCGCTCTTGGCACATCCTCATAGAAATAGGCCAGGCTTCGCGGCACCTTTTCTACTGACATGAGAACAGTGTCAATTTTGTTTACGGTTGACTGAGCAAGGTTTCTGGCGTTTTTTTCCACATTTTCAGAAATAATCCTGCGTGAAAAAAAATAGTTATAGGTGAAAACCACAGAAAAAATAATTGTAATGCTTGTAAGTATCAGAAGAACGAGTTTAAGGGCTATTCCTCTATTTCTCATAGTTATCACCGCACTCTTTGTGAAAATCATTCAGATCAGGGATGTTTTCAATAAACCCTCCTGAATGAAGGGCATCAGCCACCCTGTAGTAGTCTTCTTCTGACATAGGACCCATGATTGACCCATCCCCGAAGAGCATGAGGTCCTTCATCCTGTCGAGCATCCATCTCTGATGAACACGGGTTGCCGGAATATGCTCTTTCTCAAGATTTTTCATTACCAGATCAATCGCTTCTTCAGGGTGCTCAAAGGCGTACTGCCATCCAAGCCTGGAGGCCCTGACAAAGGATTTACATAGTTCAGGATCTCTTTTAATGGTGTCTTCAAGGGTATAAATTCCGTCTTCGGGAAAATTAAGACCGTATTCATGGAACATAAAAACAGTAAGTTCTTCCGGATTCAGACCGGCATTTAAGATGGTGTGATATTCGTTATAAAGCATCGCGCAGACTACATCCACGCCATCCCGCAAAAAGAGATTGACGGAATAGGACTGACGTACAATGTTTACATTCAGATTATATTTTTTAAAAAAGGCCAGCGGCTGTAGTTGAAAATCTGCCCACAGGCCAACCTTTTTACCCTCCATGTCACGCGGTTCCCTGATTCCATTGGATTTTTTCGCGACAAGCATAAGCGCGGATTTAGGCATTGTCTGTGCGATATTCAGAACAGGGGCCCCCTTGTCCCTGGCCTTTATTCCGGATGTGAGCCAGTGGGTGGCAAAATCCGCTTTGCCATCCTTTAACATGTCAAGCGGTGAATTATCGGGTCCTCCCGGCATGATGGTCAGATCAATGCCATGAGCCCTGTAAATGCCCTTTTCAAGGGCAACATAGTATCCGGCAAATTGAGCCTGGGGAACCCAGTGGGGGATCAGGACCGCCTTTTTAAGTGCAGGTTCATCAGCAACCGCATGAACCGGCAAAGATAGAATCATGATGATAGAGACAAGAGCGAGACTTTTGCGTAACCTGGCAACAAATGGCATGGTGCGTATCGAGATCATGTTTTCCTCAGAACCATAGTCAATATGTTTTGATTATCCTTCCGCTCATATCTGACTTCATTCATCATCTTTTTGATAAAAAAAATGCCAAGACCTCCTATCTCTCGTTCAGAAACACCCAATGATATATCAGGGTCCGAGTGAGACAGTATATCAAATGGAATCCCCCTGTCTGTAATTCTGATAACCATTTTGTCCATATCCTCCATTCTCAGGGAGATATCTATCTCTCCATCCGAATTATCCGGGTATGCGTAATTACAGATATTCACAACAGCTTCTTCAAGACACAGACTAATTCTGTTTAACTGTTCACTTACATAGCCATTCTTTTCCGCGAAGGCTGTGACAAAATCTGTGAACCTGCCCAGGTTTTCCAGCCTTGCGGGTAATGTTATCCGGTTCATGGAATTATTTATTCCTGTATAAGCGTGTATAAATCAGATTTTTGTGAGAGCAGTATCCACGGATTCATATATGGGAAGTATGGAACTGAATCCGGATATCTCAAATACATCCCTGACCACATCCTTTAGTGATGCAAGAATGATATCGCCGCCCTCTCCCTTTATCTTCTTTGATGCTGACAGCATGCTGCGAAGCCCGGCGCTGCTTATATAATCAAGGCCGGACAAATCAATAATAATCAGTTTTTCTCCGCGCCCTATTATCTCACCTGTTTCCTTGTCAAATTCCGCGGCAGTTATCGCGTCCATTCTTCCCTTTACCGTCATAATGACAGCCTTTCCTTCTTTTCTGTTCGCTATCTCCATCTTTACCCCCGTTTATTATGCGTTATTTATTCTAATTCTATAAAACATTTTATGAATTCAATCAAACTTAATTTTCCTTTTTATAAATTGCCTGACAATGACTTTCCCCAGTCTTTTCGAGCGAATCCGGCAATCCTTTTGGCCCTCTCGGAATATATCCGCATATCATCCCAGAAAGGCGTGTGTTTTGCCCTGATCATAAGCAGCCCGTCCTGATCAAACCATCTTGGAAGGACACCGCCAAAAAAATACCCCTTTTCTTTCAGAAGCCTTACAGCCTCACCCACCCATGGCTGTGACACATTGATACATGCCTCAAACAGAGTGACGCCACGGCTGTCGGCGATCCTCTCCTCGTTTGAAAAGGCAGTTAAAAAATCATGACCTGTTTCACTGACTGCTATTCGGGCCACCTGTGCGAAATCAAAAATCTGAGTTTCGATTCTGGAAGCGCCTTCTAAAGGAAATGATTCTTCAGAGACCAGCAGTTCACGTTTATCATCCAGGCCCTGATAGATATACAGCAATTCATTCTGATATTCCCGCGGCATATATACCCTGTGAGGTCGCGGTATTATTGTAATGAAGTCAAGAAATGAAGACACACGGCCGCTAGCGCTTTTTTCCATATTATAGGCCGAAGCAGGCATCAGATCCACTTCAAGCGCGGTTGTCTTCCATCCCAGATTAAAGGTCATCTTCTGAGAAAATATATGATTGCAG
>CAZJOB010000117.1:6470-9637 GCA_964547435.1 uncultured Desulfatiglans sp.
ACACCGAACATCCTTGCCGCAGTCTCCATATTATGCTTAACCAGTTCAGTGAAGATACCCTTGCCGCCGCGATATTGCCTGTGAACAACTCCCGCTCCGGACTCATAAATCTTTTTATAAGGGGCGCTCTGATACAGTGCGTTATGTCCCACAATATCACCTTTTTCTGTCCTGGCCACTGTTGAGATAGTGCTTCCCGCGGCATTTTCAGCTATAAGCTTCTCCCTGTCGATGTAGGTCTTTACGGGGTATCCCTTTCCATAGATCAAGAGAAACAGGTTTACCACACCTTCAGCGTCATCGGGCTCGAACAGATCAATTTCCCATTCCTGGCCCGGCTCAATATGATAATCATTTTCTTTCGGCATATTCATTTATGATAAACTCCTTTTATAATCTCCTTTTATTTTTTCACATTTATCATACTGATGTAAGAATATTTTCTTTTCGCAGCAGCATTCGCATCAAAACAATGGATAACAGCCCGCCTGCAGCCATGGAGATCGGATGGCTCCAGTAGATTCCCTTCACCCCCCAGAAAAGGGAAAGCACAGCCGCCAGTGTTATCTTTAAAATGATCTGTCTGAATACCAGCGATGAAAGGCCAAAACCCGGCCTTCTGAGCCCCGGGGCCGTGCCCTGAAGCGTGAGTTCAAATGGAAAGAACACATAAGCAACCGCCGAAACCTTCAGCGCATAGGCAGCGTATTGAATAATCTCCTCACCGGGACGAAAGACCGCCATAATATCTTTTGAAAACAGGATAAACAGAATGGAGAAAAAGACCATTCCTGTTATTTCAATGAATAATGAGGTCTTAATGGCATCGAGAATACGGCCGTAGGCTTTTTTCCCGAAATTAAAACCGACAAAGGGGATAAGGGCATTGCTGATACCCGTAAATGGAAGAGTGATCATCAATTCTACCCGGCCCATCAGGTTCCACGCCCCGATCGGCGCTGTTCCCTCTTTTGACAGAAACCAGTTCATTGCACCGTAAGAAAAGGTAATAACCATCAGGGAAAGGGTTATAATGTAACCGATACTCCATATTGCCCGCCAGTATGAGAACATCTCCTTTGTCAATGTGAGGCCCGGTCGCGTGTAACCATATCTTGCCAGTTTTATTCGAATATAAAACCCCGTGAATATCCAGCCCAGCAGGGAGGCAAGAGACGCGCCGCCCACACCCATGCCAGCCCAGAAAATCAGAACAGGATCCAGGATCAGATTGATAATATTGCCCAGAATCATGCCCTTCATCGGTGTGAATGAGTCTCCATGACTCATGAAAACAGACTCGCTCAGCATGACATATCCCATCACCGGAAAGCTTAAGGCAAGCCACAGGGCGTAATCATACACCTCAATCCTTACCTCGCCCTGCGCGCCCAGCATGGAGAATATGGCCCTGCACGGCCCCGGTATGACAAATATCATAAGGGGGCACAGCACAATAAACATAAGCGAAAGAGAATATCTGGCCAGAAAATCAGCCCGTTCGCTGTCACCTTCTCCTCTCGCGCTGCTCATAAGGGTCGTGGTGCCCATGCCGATGCCTTTGGTAAGGGCAAGCGCCAGGTAAAAGACCGGAACTGACAAAGACAGTGCCGCGAGAGGCGCCGGTCCCAGCCATGATACGAACATGGTATCTATAAGGCTGTAGAGGTTCTGGAAAAAAAGGGATATCATTGAAGGGACCGCGAGGTGAATAAGTGCGGAGGATACCTTTCCCGAACCCATATCCACTCGCGGTGAAGAAGACAGGGATTTCATTTAATGATGTCCCCTTCATTGAGTCTATTATCAAGACCAATATCCAAAGAATGCCGGGCAAGCCTGAGCAGGATGTTTCCGGCTGATTCACGACGGTATTCTTTAGAGGCGCGAATATCGTCAATCGGTTGAACCTCTTCGCGGACAATTTCCGAGGCATCCTGAAGAGAAGAAAGAGAAAGAGGCCTGTCAATAAGCAGCTTTTCTGCTTCAAAGGATCTAATTACTGTAGGTCCCACACTGCCCCATGCCAGGCGGGCATCTTTAATAATATTATTTTCATCAACCTTCATGGCCGCCGCAAAACTGACAATTGCAATGGACAGGGCCTGCCGCTGCCCGATTTTTTCAAAGTGATTTATATTGAATGTCCCGCTTTTTTTCAGCCTGACACTGGAAATAATCTCTCCGGACCTTCTGCCGGTCTTTCCGGGTCCTTTAATAAAATTTTTCACCGGAACAAGGCGGGAGGATTCCCTTGTAATAAGCTCCACTTCTGCGTCCAGGGCATATAGAGGCGGAAGGCTGTCAGCGGCAGGTGAGGCCGTGGCGATATTTCCTCCGATAGTGCCCATATTCCTTATATGAGGTGAGCCGAGCACGCTTGCGGCCTTTACCAGCAATGGCAATTGTACACGCGCAACATTGCTTGAAAGTATTCGAGAAAAGGTGGTGCATGCCCCGATACAAACCTGCTTATCGTTTTCACTAATCCCCTTGAGAGACTCTATCCTTTCAAGGCACGCCATTGTTTCATGCGCCTTCTCTCCCCTTCTTCTCCTTACAAGATAATCCGTGCCCCCGGCATAGATGTCTATGTCAGAGTCCTTTTCAAGGATAGGCCATAATTCTTCAAGAGTCCGGGGAATATGAACTTTTATCATTTTTGCGCCTCTGTTTCACTGGTTTTTGCAACCGCCTCGATAGCGTCAACTATCTTCTGATAACCGGTGCACCTGCATAGATTACCGCTGATCGCTTCTCTTATCTCCCCTCTGAGGGGATGAGGATTACGTTTTAACAGGTCACCGGCAGTAACAACCATTCCGGGAGTGCAGAACCCGCATTGAACAGCCCCGTGTTGTACAAATGAATTCTGAATGGCGCTCATCTTCTCATTCCCGGCGACTCCCTCTATTGTCTCTACAATGCACCCGCTGAGCTGCACTGCAAGCATGAGACATGACAGGCGCGTGGTTCCGTTGACCATAAAAGTGCAGACCCCGCATTCACCCGATCCGCATCCCTCCTTGGTTCCGGTAAGTCCAAGGTCATGACGCAGCAGATCCACTGCCCTGCGATCCGCAGGAACATCTATGTCCACTTTATGCCCGTTTAAGGTGAATTCGATATGCATCAGGCCTCTCCTTTACTGTTCATACTTTTAATGG